>CAMAUG010000005.1 GCA_945861255.1 Candidatus Sulfopaludibacter sp. SbA3 | reverse complement strand
ATCGTGTCATGACTCAGTTCTGCTTACAAGAGGGTAGGTCTACACTACATCGCCATTTTCAGAAGCCGCCATTGCACGCACGGAACTTGCTCTCATTCCCAGGCCCAAAAAAGCTGAAATCAACGGACCCGTGACGAACTTGGGCTAACGCCGCGGGCAGCGCGGTGATGATGGAGGTGATGCGGATTCTGAAGTCGCTGAATCTGAAGCTGGACCGCACCGTGCGCATCGCGCTGTGGAGCGGCGAAGAGCAGGGCCTGCTGGGTTCCAAGGCGTATGTGAAGGAGCACTTCGGCGATTCCGATACCATGCGGCTCACGGACGCGCACGCGAAGCTGGCAGGCTATTTCAATCTGGACAACGGTACGGGCAAGATTCGCGGCGTCTATTTACAGGGCAATGACGCCATGCGCCCGGTGTTCGAGCAGTGGTTCGGACCTTTCCGCGACCAAGGAGTCGGCACGATTTCGATCCGGAATACGGGCGGTACGGATCACCTGTCGTTCGATGAAGTGGGTCTGCCGGGATTTCAATTCATTCAAGATCCGGCCGACTACAACACGCTCACGCATCATTCCCAGGTGGACACGCTCGATCACATTCAAGCTCCAGATATGATGCAGGCCTCAGCCGTCATCGCGACCATCGTCTACAACACCGCCAATCGCGCGGAAATGCTGCCGAGGAAGCCGTTGCCCAAGCCCGCCGTGAAGGCGAAAAGCCTGGAATCGGGCGGCGCGGGCGGAGGCAAATAGAGTTCTACCGCGACAGCGCCCGCCGCAGTGAGCTCAAGCCGTCCCCAACGCCTTTCTTCTTTTCCACGGACGTGTTTTTCGACACCGCCGCGCCCTTGCCTCCGAAAAACGAGAGATCGACGGCATCGGCCATCGCCTTGTATCCTGCGTCGCCGGGATGCAGGTGGTCGCCGCTGTCGAACTCGGCCTTCATGCGCAGGGGATGCTGCGGATCGCGCGTGGCCTGGTCGAAATCCACGACCGCGTCGAACACGCCGCTGGTCCGGACCCACGTGTTGACCGCTTGCCGGATCGCCTCGCCGGCTTCACTGTAATATCCTGCGCCTTCGTAGGGCGTCAGCGTGGCGCCCATCACGCGAATACCCTGCATGTGCGCGCGCTCCGCCATTTGGCGCAACCCGGCGATGAGGTCGTCGGCCGTGACGGCCTCCGCCGGGTCGGCGTTAGCGCGCGTTCCTCGGCCGATGTCGTTAATGCCTTCCAGCAGGACCATCCACTTGACTCCGGACGTTCCCAGAACATCGCGATCGAAGCGGGCAAGCGCGTTCGTTCCGGTATTGTCCCGCAGCACCCGATTACCGCCGATTCCGCGATTCACAATGGCGACATTCGCGGTACCCGCATTCGTCCGCAGACGCTGAGCGAATAGACTGGGCCAACTATGGTCGGTATCGGGCGTGGAGCGTGCGCCGTCCGTGATGGAATCGCCGAACGCGACCACGGCCGCCGCAGTGGGCGCCGCCGCCACGTCCACTCCGGAAAGCCAGTACCAGGATTGCGACGTTGCCGCGTCGGCGATGGTGGGCTTGCCCGTGAAATCTCCTTGTTGCGAAATGTAGGTGGTGTGCAGCCCGGTACGGTGAAAAGTGGGCTGCGCGAGATCACCGGGTACAAACACGCTCACCGCCAATTCCGCGAGCGCCGGCACTTCCAGATCGACAGCGTCGCTCACCACGGAAGCGCCCACGGGAATGCCGATGGACGATTTGCCGCCGAATGTCAGGGCCCGGTCAGAGCCCTCCACGATGGCCGACCCCTTGGCATGAATCGCCACGTGAGCGGAGGCCAGCGTCAGTGCGGAAGCGCCAAACGTATTGGAAAAATGCACGCGCACGCCGCGCCCGGCAATGGTTGTGGGGACCATCATGCGGATGGTCGGGCTATGAAAGCCACTGATCACCGGGGTGGGTGGTGTGGCCGTAATGGAAGCCGCCGGCGGGGGCGTGTTTACAAACGGCTGCATTGCGGCGCCCCAGCTGGCCACCCAATGCTCCTGGGTTGCTTGCGCGCAGAGCGTGGCGGCCAATGTGGACGATAGAAGAAAGATCGCTGAACGGCGGTTGATCATGATCGTGGTACCTCGTGAAGGCGTGGGAAACCGGAACCTGGTGCCCTCATTCAGAATCTTCTCATGGCGCGCGCCTTGCCGTTAAGGGGGCCGCCCCAATGGGCGCCCAGCAACGCTTCAGCCGCAAATACGGGGCCTGGGATCCGCGCGAGGCGTTATCATGTTTGAGAGGGAGACTTTATGTTCAATCTGACTCGTTCCCGGATGTTCGCGATGAAAACCGCCGTAATGCCGCTACTGGCCGTTTCCGCCATGGTGTTCCTGGCTCCTGTCCGAAGCGCCGCCCAGACGCCGGCCCCCGGCACGGCGGCGAAGAGCACCGCCGCGGCGAAACCGGCAAAGTATACTCCGCCCCGCATGGCCGATGGCCGCCCGGATTTTTCAGGCTTCTGGTCCAGCAGCACGGCGACGCCTTTGCAGCGGCCGGATTCATTTGGCGGCCGGGAATTTCTAAGCCCCGAAGAAGTCGCCGCTTTTGAGTTAAGCACTAGGCGCAACGACGATGATCGTGTAAAAGGCGCTCCGTGCGTTGCCCAAATCACAAATTCGAACTGCGCTCCGTCTGTCGGCGGTCCTCGAGGTGGACCGGGTGGAGTAGGGGACTACAACGCGGTGTTTTTCGAGGACTGGAAGAAAGTGGTGCCTACGCTGCGTACTTCCATCATCACGGACCCCAAAGATGGAAAGGTGCCGCCGTTCACGCCCGAAGCAAGAATGAAAGTGGAAGCCGCTCGCGAGTACCAGAGGACTCATGTATACGACGGCCCGGAAAATCTTAGCAACATGGATCGGTGTCTGACGGGAAACCAGGCCGGACCGCCCATATTGCCCGGCGGGTACAACAACACCCTCCACATTGTGCAAACCGGCAGCCACGTCGTGATCGCGGCGGAGACCATCCACGACGTGCGCATCGTTCCCATGGACGGACGCCCGCGCGACGGTATCAGGCAATGGTTGGGCGAAACGCGGGGCCGCTGGGAAGGCGACACGGTGGTATTGGAAACGACGACCTTCAATGGGCGGAAGAACTGGTTTTTTACAGGGGACCTGGGGAACACGGGAGCGCGCGCGGATGAGAAGATGCGGGTGACCGAACGCTTCACGCGCACCGCCCCCGACATACTCATGTACCAGTTCACCGTGGACGCTCCGGGCATCTTCACCAAGCCATGGTCCGGCGAGATTCCGATGACATTGAGCAAGTTTCCCATCTTTGAATATGCGTGCCACGAGGGAAATTATTCGGTGCCGCTGATTCTATCGGGCGCAAGAACCCAGGAGAAAACCGCGGCCGCAAGAGCGGGCTCCGGGCGGTGATTGCGCTTGGAAGGCGAAGCACGAAACAGCAACTCGGCGGTGCGATCCTAGATTCGCGGTGACCTGCAAACGCTGCCGGGTTCGAATGGCGGAGCTCAAAGGTCATATCTACCACAAGAAGAGAAAGTGGAAGTGTCCGCTGTGCCACCGGGTCAGGATGCAGGAGCCGAAGGTAGGCCGCGCACCTCGCGATAGTCGTTAGCGCCGCGCCTCATGTGGTTTTCGGCACGGGGAAATACGCGGCAACCCGCGACAAGTTGTATCCTTGAAAACATGCGATCCGAAAACATGCGGTCCCTTGCAGTGCTACTGGCTTTCGCCTCATGCCTCTTTGCGGCCGATCCAGCCGTGACCCAGGCCCAGGCACTTCTGAAGACTCACAAGTATGCAGAAGCCATCGCACTGTTGGAGAAAGCGCACACGGCGGCGCCGACGTCAGCCGAAGTGACCAAGGCCCTGGCTGATGCCAACATGACCGCAGCCGATTCCTACATGGCTGACGACGCCCTGCCTCCCATGCGCAAGTATCCCAGCGCGTTACGCGCCTACCGCAAGGTTCTCGAACTCGATAAGAGCAACCAGAAGGCGAAAGAGAACGTGACGCAGATCGAAGCCATCTACAAGCAGATGGGGCGCCCGATCCCGCAATAAGATAAGCCGGCCGATCCGCGAACCCCGAGCTTGCCGAACATACGGGAGTTGAACCGTCATTCGGTGGTTCGCCCTACGATTCCGTCCACGGCTTGTCGCGGCGCGGCGTTTTCGATGAATAGGGCGATGGTCTGGTGGCCGAATGGCGAAGGCACTCCGATGTCAACATGCCAATGCCGCTACGCCGGCAGTGTGGCTAGCGGCAACCCCGGGCCGCCGAAAGAAATCTCGGTGATGGCCTTGATGCTGCGCGCTCCGTAGCGGAACGGAATCACCAGCCGGACCGGCGCGCCGTGCTTGGGTGGCAGAGGCTGATCGTTCATCATCCATACCAGCATCACCTGCGGATGCATCAGCGTCTTCATGTCTTCGTCGCTCCAATACTTGTCCGATGCCATGAAGCGGCAGTAATGGGCCCCTGGCTGCACGCCCAGCATGTTGGCGACCTCCGAGAAGCGGACCCCGCCCCATCTGACGATGCCGCGCGGGTTCGGCGCGCCGCATTGCAGCAGGTAGGTCGCCGATCGCCGCGGCAACGGCTCCAGATCCGTGAACGTCAACGTGCCGGAGCGCTTGGCCAAGCCGCGCGCGTCCACTTTGATTTTGAGCTTGCGGTAGTCGAACTCGAGCTCCGGCGGCTGCCCTTTGGTGAAGCGCCACATTAACGGCTCGGTCAGCGGACTGAGTTCTTTTTCCGTGAATTCATGCGCGGACCCGTCCGGCTCCAACGCGAGTTGAGCGAGGTTGCGCAGCGGCGTGTCCACTAGCTTGTCAGGCACAGGCGGCGGAGCTTGTTGCGCGCGCAATGCGCCCGCGAGTGCCGCGCCGGACGCGGCGATCATCTGACGTCGAGAAATATTCATGGCAACCTCCCGGACGCGCCCATTATAGTGGATTGGGGTGATGAGGGGTGCGCCTGCTCACTCCACAGCTTGCCGCAAACGGCGCTTTCGATCAACCTTGCGACGTCAATGCCTACCGACTTTGCGGAGGTGCCGTTTTTGCGCCGTCCGTTGCAACGCCGCGTTCTTTAGGCGCATGTAGTTCTGGGGCTGCAACAGGCTGGCGACCAGAATGTCTTCGTCGATGGCTTCCCAGTGGATGCCGATGCCCCTACCGATCAGCTCCCAGTCTGCCCTTTGTTTCGCAGTGGCGTCGAGAAGCCTCGGAAACCAAGCGAGCGGCACGGAGACCGTCCGGCCATCCGCGAGAACGACGTTCAGCGCATCGGTTGCACACGAGGCCTCGACTGCCGTGACTTCACTACTTTCCACCAAAGTACTCATACCAACAATGCTTCGAATCTCCGTAAGCTGGTGCCCGCGAAAACCGCGATTGCTCGCCAGATCCACAGGTCCGAGCCAAAACTTCGCGTGTCGCCCCGCCTGAGCACGTGTATGTGTGGCGGCTCGCGACCCTCCATGCTGAAGAAGAAGAAGCGGTAACCACGGACCCTCAACAGGGCGGGCACGACCTCAGTTTACCGGAATCCCGTGCTCAGCGATGTCCGAGGTTCGGCCCCGGCGTCGACGCCTAACGACCCTGGCGCTCAGGCGCGGTCTGGTTTTGGCCGCCGCCTGCAGCGCCTTCGTTAGGCGGCGCCACTTGAGCCCTTGGGTCAAGCTACGCCGCTATTCTTTCCTTAGGCTCCTGCACCTCAACGTAAGCGAACAACAAATCCCGAAATTCGGGATTCTCCAGATAACTTGAAACCGCTTGTCCCTCAGGCACCTCTTGTCCGGCGTCTTGATACGCTTCGAGGTTGATCTGAATGGCTTCACAGGCTGCTCGCTTCGCCGCTTCGATGGTCTCTCCGTAGGTCATGATCGCCAAATCGGGCACCTGCACGGCAAATCCCGCCTCGGTTTGCTCCAGCATGATCAGTAATCGCATCACTTGACCTCCAGTCTGATTTTTTTCACTGTATCGACGGCTCGCCCCACCGGTACATCCTTCTGCGGATGTACGATGGTGACGACAAACCGGCTCTCCGGGTGCTTAAAGTTGTGATGGTCTCCCTTTACACCGACCCGCCTCCATCCAAATTCTTCGGCCAGCTTGATTAATGCTCGACTGGTGTATCGCTCTGGCATGGCATCAGGCTGAAACCTTATTTTCCCACCCCGCCTAACGCCCGCGTTGAGCATCTGCAGCGCGCGAATGCGAGCCAGCGGTCTGCTCGAACGCGAAGTTAGACTTCACTACTTTCCACCAAAGTACTCATGCCACCTCTCCAGAAAGAATTCTCTATTCGCCATGACGATGCTTCGAATCTCCGTAAGCTCGTGCACGCGAAAACCCCGATTGCTCGCCAGATCCACAGGTCCGAGCCAAAACTTCGCGTATCGCCCCGCCTGAGCAACGTGTATGTGTGGCGGCTCGAGACCCTCCTGAAGAAGAAGCGGTAACCACGGACCCTCAACAGGGCGGGCGCGACCTCAGTTTACCGCGATCCGGCCGTCAGCGATGTCAGAGGTCCGGCCTGGCAGGATGCCTAACGACTCGGCTAAGTTGCCGGGGCCGCCTGCAAGGACGTGAAGCGCGGAAAAGCAAAATGGCGGCCCCGGTCAACTTCAGCCGTTGGTTAGCCCTGGCCGCTCAGACGACCCTCGGCCGGCTATCCCTCATCCGGAACAAGGTTGCTCTTGCCCAAGTTGCATTTCTCGCAGAGTGTCTGTAGATTCTCGAACACGGTTTCACCGCCATTGCTCCAAGGGAAAATGTGATCGACGTGAAGGATTACGCCGAGGACAGTTGCGGGACTTTTGCCGCATTGACGACAGGAAAAGTTGTCACGTCGCAGCACCTTGAAACGCAGTCTCAATCCTGGATCGCGTGGCGAACGCCGGAGCAACGTGGGCTTAATAGACGCGGGTCCGTTCTGCGGTTGAAGATCCAGCCTTGCTCGCCGCGCATGCAACGTGGGATCAATCGTCCCGGGAGCATCTACTAGGGCTATCGTCTCAGACGCTTCTGGCGGTGTTGTTTCCGCTGTGTTCGCAAACTCCACGAAGCGCTCTAAAGCACTTGTCCAGCTACCAAAGCGGCGCCAGTACGGTCCTTGCGAAATCGTTGAAGGAGAACTCGTCAGTTCACTGCGACGCGGCTGTCGTCCGTAATGTTGCCAAAGTCGGAGGATGTTCTCGAAAAGAATCTCATCCGAGATGCCCGCCTTCTTGGAAATCCCAAGACCTGCCGCTGCCAGCGCCCTTTTCCAAGAGCCAAAGCGGCTGGCCAGCGTCATATGATCGTGTTTGCCGAGTTCTTTATATTGCTTCTGGCTTACGGTGGATTGGGAAGTAGCCCCCGCAACGCGACGCAAGTCAGCGAGGAGTTCGAACGAAGTGGATCTCTCGTAAATCCCGAGACCTGCCGCAGTCAGCGCCTTGTTCCAAGACCCAAAGCGGCTGGCCTGTGTGGAGTGATCGTACTTCCCAAGTTGTCTGTACTGCTTCTGGGTTACGGTGGATTCGGAAATGGTATCCGCAACGCGACGCAAGTCAGCGAGGAGTTCCGCCTCGGAAACCGGCGCACCTGACACCCTAGAAAGCGAAAATCGGCTCACTGGAACACGACCTCATTTCATGCGGGCCAACTACTAGGGCTAACTACTGTTTAGGCTGACCTGGATAAGCCCGGTCCCGGGGCTGGCCACTACTCCGACCAGGGTTTGCCGCAAGCGGCGCTTTCAATCAACCGCGCCGCGCGCGCCGGGTTGAAGACGCCGCAGGAGCAGAAGCGCGTCAGGTATCCGGCGGCTTGTTCCGGCGTGCGGCGGCCTTCCTTCACCCAATCGATCATCTTCTTGGCCAGGGAGTGGCTTACCATGCCGTGCCCGCACATGGTGGAAACCGCCAACACGTCGGCGGCGGGAAGTTTTTCGGTCTTGCCCTCAAAGCCCAACGAGTAGCCGACGCTGTGGCGCGGGATGCCTGCCGCGTAGCAGCACTGCTCGGCGCCGTCCACGGAGGTGGATATGTTGATGCTCAGGCCCAGGTCCGCTTCCTTGAGGGCCATGACGAAATCCTCGGCCGCCACGCGATTGTCGAACACCGCTGCGGCGGTGGTCAGCGAATCCACACCGTCGATAACCGCCTGAAAATCCAGGGACGCATCGCGGTTCCAGTGCGCGGTGGGGTTCATGTTTTGCGAGGGACGCAACGCGCCGCCGTGAATGGCGTCGCCCAGGTTCACAGGTTTGAACGGCACGGCCATTTCGAGAAACTTGCGGAGCTTGGGCACCGCGTTCTTGTCGTTCTTGCCGCGCGCGCACATGGCGAATACGATGTAGTCGTCGCGGAAGCTCTCGGCGGGCCCGTAACGGTGCAGCGTATTGGTCATGATTGAATCAAACCGCGGCTTTCTCGCGTTCCTGCGATTCGGGCGCATTCGTCACCCGGCCCAGGCCGATGTTGGTCTTGGCGCGCTCCAGGTGATAACCCAGTTTTTCGAGCACCGGGGCGATGACGCGCTCCTCGCCTTCCGCATCGCAACGCGCGCCCACGCCGATCGCGACGACGGTGTCGATGCGTTTCTCCACGTCCCACACCAGGCGAATGATTTCCTCGGTGCGCGAGGCGGGGACTTTGATCTCCACGATGGCCGACAACACTTTTTCGCCCAGAATGTCTTCGCGAATCTCACCCTTGGAGATATCGCTCATCAAGGACGCCACGGGATTCTTCGCTTCGAACGAAACCCCCGCCTGCGCGAGCGCGGTGCACATTTTCTGAATATCGCGGAACCATACGCCCACGCCGGGGCGTCCGAATTCGATGGTGAACCCGACTTCGCCCATGCCCACGCGTCCGCTGATGTCGTTGGTCTTGACTTCTTCGGTGCCGCGTCCATGGACGCCTGTCGATTCGTGCGGAACCCGAGGATCGGAAAAAGCCCTCCGCACCGTTCGCGGCCAGGTTAATTCGTCGGGTTCAAACGCGGCGGTGGGGCAGACGTCCGGCTCAGGGTCGAAACGGATGCGCGCCAACTGCAGCAGTTTCCGAACCGTACGGACAAACGTGGGATTCAGATGCTCCTGGCTCAGGCCGTTGAAACATGTGTAACATTCCACGCATTCGTTCTGATTGACGGTGGAGCGGTGTGTATGGGGATCCACGTAGATGGCGCCCACCGGACAGACATACGTACAGTTACCGCACGCCACGCACTTGTCGGCATTAATCTTCATGCAAAACGATCCGTTTACCAGCGTCGATTTTCAAATATAACACGGCCGCCATCAGGCACAGTCCCACCGTGATAAAGAACGGCGCATTCCATCCGTACCCGCGGACCAGATAGGTGACCACGGTCGCTGACAGCGCCCCTCCCACATTGCCCAGCGTATTCATGACGGCGGAAACCGAGCCGGCATAATCGCCGCCGATATCCAGCGGGATGGCCCACGAAATGCCCACGGTCCATTCGAGCCCGAAAAACGCGACGCAATAGTACGCCACGGAGGTTTGCGGGTCGCCCGCCAGCACCGCAGGTATCGTGGCCACGCCCGAAACCAGGAATCCCGCGATGGCTACCCAGCGCCGCGAAAAATTCACATTCCCCGTTCTGCGCAGCACATGATCGGAAAACCAGCCGCCTGCCAAATCTCCGAGCGTCCCGGCCAGCAGAGGCAGCATCGCATAGAAGCCCATGGTCTTGAGCTCCATGCCATGCGCGTCGATGAGATAGGTCGGGAACCAATCGTTATAGACGTTGAGATTGAAGTTGTAGCAGAAATACATGACCGCCAGCACCCACAGGTTGCCGTGACGGAGAATCTTGCCCCAGGGAACCGACCCGGGGCGTTTTCGGGCGGGCCCGATGAGGGCGCGCTCGGCGTCGTTGACGCTCGAGTGCTCCTGCGGCGTATCGCGGTAATACCAGAACCAGGCGGCGGCCCACAGCAACCCCACCGCGCCGAACGCCACAAACGCGAAGCGCCACCCGAACTTGGCGATCAGCACCACGACGATCGGCGGAGTCAACGCCGCCCCCAGCCGCGAGCCCGCGTGAGTGACGCCCTGCGCGAAGCCCCGCTCGGTGGGCCGCATCCAGCGGGACAACGAACGCGTCGCGATGGGAAACGCGCCCGCCTCCCCCAGTCCGAAGAACACTTGAATGGTGAGCATGGAAACCGCGTTCCACGCCGCGCCGGTGAGGGCCGTGAATATGCTCCACCACGTGACGACGATGGTCAGCGCGCGCCGCGCGCCGAACTTGTCGCCAAACCAGCCCCCGGGAATCTGGAACAGCGCGTAGGCGATGCGGAAGCTGAACGTGATCCACCCCATCATCACCAGGGAGATGCCCAGCTCGTCGCGGATGACGGGCCGGGCCACGGCCAGGACCTGCCGGTCCATATAAGTGATGGCGTAAGCGAGAACGGTCAGCCCCAGCACAATGTGCCGTATGCGCGTGGGGCGCTGTTGCGGGAATCCTGCCTCGTCAGACTTGGTTTGCGCTGTGTTCACCGGCTGCATGGAGTGCCTTCGAGTGATGATAGCATCCGCTGCGCGGCGCCGGGCGGCACGTTAACTTGCTCTGGGCAGCACTTCCCGCAGGATCTGAGCCGCCGCTGTGTCGCGCGCGACATCCAATTCGTAATCCAGTTGCAGGCCCAGCCACAGATCCGGAGACGTCCCGAAATAGCGGGCTAGCCGCAGGGCCATTTTCGCGCTGATTCCTCGTTTTCCATTGACGATTCCCGATATATGGTTAGGCGGCGTGCGCAGAGCGCGGGCGAGCGCGTTCATGGACAAGTCCATCGGGATCATGAAATCCTCACGCAGGATTTCGCCTGGATGCACCGGCGCTAGCTTGATTTTACGGTTGGCCATGGCTTTCCCCTCAGTGGTAATCGGTCAATTCCACGTCATAGGCGTCGCCGTCCTTCCAGCGAAAGCAAATCCGGTATTGGTCGTTGACGCGAATGCTATGCTGTCCGGCGCGATCGCGTTTGAGCGCCTCCAGCCGGTTGGCCGGGGGCGCCCGCAAATCGTCCAGCGTTCGTGCTCGATGCAACAGGCGCAGCCTCCGCAACGCAACGCGCGCGATATTCGCCCAACGCCGCGAGACTTCCCTGTGAAATAGCTCTTCGGTTTCGCCGTCATGGAAGGAACGGATCACCGTTCTCTATTATACATTTGTTAATACACCTTTAGGATTACCGTCCATGTTCGTGTTCGCCTACCACCGTCAGTCCCCACTTAGTCCGCGTGTAAGCGATGCGGAACCCATGCCGCTCCGCGTTGCGCTGGGAGGCGCTTCCGGGCTGAGCGCACATCATCGCCACGTCGCACCCGTGCCGCGAAGCGTAACTCAAGCGGGCGTGGAGCAGCGCCAACTGCGCTCCTTGACGGCGAGCGCCGGGGATAGTGCAAGCTCCCGCCATTAATGCCAAGCCTCCGTTGATGCTTAGCCCCGCGCAGGCCACGGGCCGGCCTTCGAGATCCGCCAGAAACAACACGGAATCGTCCTTATGGACGATGACTTCGGTCAGTTCCAGGAGAAACTGGCGCAACTCGGGCGTCTCGCCCCAGCCCTCGGCGGCGATTTCCGCCCAGAGCATTCGTTCTTCTTTCCCGGCATTGCGGATGCTCACCGCGCCGTTCGAAGCCGGGAATTCCTCGGCCCGGTTCAACGGACGGTACAGAGCGTTGGTCAGTTCCACGGGTTTGTAGCCGCGCTCGACCAGCGCGGCCAGGAGAGGCACGCCCGCCAGAGGACACACCTCATGGAACACGGGCGCGCCGCGTTCCCGGAAAAACGCTTCCAGCCGGTCGAGGTTGGCGTCTCCATCGCCAAGGCCCAAACCGAACGTCTGGGTAAGGGGCGATTCGACACCGTCGAACATGGCATACACACCCGCCATCTGAATCCACTCTGCGCCGCTGGAGGGCGCGATGCGGGCGCGTGCGTCGACAAACTGCGCACCGGCCAAACCTTCGGCGCGCTCCAATCTACGGGCAAGTTCCAGATCGGAAAAAATGGGGGGCATCAATTGAAATTCTCCTGTGAACATTATGAATCGCCGGGTGCGGGGCTACCGCCGTACGTACGGCAAGTAGTGCATTCCGGCCAACAAAGGGCCGCGCGGGCTGGGCTAGAGGACGGCGAGAATGGTCACAGGCTCAAGTTGAGTATACCTTGACGCGTGGCGCCGCGACGCTCCCGGTCACCTGGGTCACCGGTGCGCGGGAAATCACGCAGGGGCTCCCCCACATGCCGGAAGTTGGCCCAGGCGAGCCCGCTCTTTTTCACGTCTTTTCAATCGCATAGGAGCTGGAAGACTACGTGCTGTCCAGTGAGTGCGTTCAATGCGCGACGCACGGAAAGGGCATTGCGTGGAAACCGTATTCGGATCGTTGTGGAAATACACGAAGGGCGGCGTACAATCCATCAGCGTCAATCCCAAGCACTATGCGTTCTCCAACGTGTTTGAAGTTGTCTCCCAATCCAAGCCTTACGAAAGAGTCGCCGTGGGAAAGAATCTCAAATACGTTCTGGAAGCCGTTCGATCGGAAGGGGAATCGCCATGGTACGCCGCTGACCACGATGAGGCCGCACTCATAATGGATGGCGAAGTGGAGGTTCACTTGATCCAGCCGGATAAGCCGGCGGTTCCTTTGGGTAAGGAAGGCGCGGTGAAGCTGGCCGGCGAACCCAAGGGCAAGAAGATGGGTTGGATGAAGATTCGCAGAGGCCATCTGGCTCTGCTGCCCAAGGGGGCGGCCTATCAGTTCCGCGGTGCCGCACCTGGGGTGGTGTTATTACAGAGCATGCAAGGCGACTGCACGGTGGAAAAATGGGCGCAAATCTGCCAATTGCGATGATCCGGGAGAACTTCAACGTGAGTACGGTTGTGCCGCCCCAACTTCGGAATAAGCAGGGCTACCAGAATTTCCAGATCGGACAGTTCAGGTTCGAGCGCGATGAATACTTCGCGCAGATTCTGTACCCCGGCAACCGGCACATCGTGCCCATCGAAACATTTCTGCGAGCCCTGGCGCGCGACGTCGCCTGGGGGTTCTTCTACGGCACGGTCAGCTTCGACGCCATATTCGGGACCATCAATCGCTACGGGACTGTCGAAATGTTCATCGGCCTGCACAACGCCGCTTACCGTAGCGCGCACAAGGAATACGTGGAGACGTTCGCGTCAAAAGATCTGAGGCGCGTGTTCGACTCCATGCTGGCGGATTGGACCAACCAGGAGTTCGATCCCTTCGCCGCGCCCGGGGAAACCGGGACCCCCTATGGGCGGAAGCACGGCGATAACCTGAAAGCCGTCGACCGCGAACGCTCGGCGGCGAAGCGCATGGTGGGCCTACCGGGGGATCTGAAAATACGCGCGGGTTCCGACGGGCTTGAAGTCAACCGCTCGTTTGCGGACGTCCCTCAGGACCAGCCCGAGCTGCATCCAGAACCGGGTTTTGAGGATCAGGTGCGCGCGGTGAATTTGTTTGCGCACATGTCGCGCTCCGATACCACCTGGAATCCGTCGGTGGTGTCGGTAGTACAGGACAGTCTGCTGTGCGCCACCACGGAAGAGTATGTCCTGCCGATCATCCACGGCAACGACCGTGTGGAATGGCTGGTGCAGCTGTCCGACGAGATCATCTGGGACATTGAGGACAAGATCACCGGAATGCCAGCCTGCAAATTGGTGATGAAGGCGGGCGACGTGGCGGCACTGCCGGCCGACATCCGGCACCGGGGTTATGCGCCGAAGCGGTCCATGGTGTTGGTGTGGGAAAACAACGACGGCACGCTGCCGCATCGCCATGCCGTCGGCGAACTGACACCTTATCCGGTGGTCTTTTAGGTTTGGGAGTAGGACGCGAACGCAGCGCCTATTGGGCGGGATGATTGGCCTCTTCCGCCGGCGGCGGTCCTCAGCCAAGGGGGACCGCCGTCCCATTCGTTCGCCGGGAGAGTATATGGGAGCGCGATTTCTACTGCCCGTCATTGCCTTAATCGCCGCTTTGGGCGCCGTTGGCGCCACCTACGATCGGGACGTTCAGCCCATTCTGCAGCGTGCGTGCGTTGCTTGCCATAGCCCCGGGCAGGTGGGGCCCATGTCCTTAACCACCTACGAGAGCACGCGGCCATGGGCCCCGCGGATCAAAGCTGTGGTCACGCGGAAGACCATGCCGCCCGGAGTAGCGGAGCGCCATTACGGATTGTTCGGCGACGACGGCGCGCTGCACCAGCACGACATCGACTTGATCGTTCAATGGGTGGATGCCGGCGCACCGGAAAAATAGTGGCGGCGAACACCGGCGCCCCCGATTCGGGCGACAATGATGAAATGCCCGACCGCCCCGAATTGAGCGTCCTCATTGCCACGTTGGATTATCCAGATATTCACCAAGTGGTGGCATCTCTACTACAGCAGGATCTGCCGGCCAGCTCCTATGAAGTAATTGTGGCGGATTCCCGCGAAGGAGCGTGGAAAGACATAGTGGCGCGCGAGGCTGTGCGCAACCCAGCCGTCGCCGTTACGTATCTCCAGCAAGACTGCGACCTGCACCACCGTGCGCGTGTACTCAATGCCGCGATTCAAGCCTCGCGCGGGCGGATTCTCGTGTTCTTGGCAGGCGACTTCACGCCCGAATCCAACTTCACCGGCGCTCACCTCCAATTTCATCAGCAGCATCCGGAAATGGAGGCCGTGGCTGTTGGGCCGGGCAAGTTCGTCCGGGAGCAGACGCAAGGGCCTCTGGTCCAATGGCTGGAAGAGAGCGGCCGCCTGTTTGGTGTGCGCCTTGGCCAGGACGATGCAGGCTGGTTCTTCTACGTTGGCAACTCCTCCGCCAAGCGCGAATTTATCAACCGGGTGGGGCTCTTCGATGAAGACATCCTCTTCGATGCCATGGACGACTTCGAACTGGGGCATCGTCTGCGCCGCGCCGGGATGCGCAGTTATCATTTGCCGGAGGCCGTGACGCGCCACCAGCATGAGCATGAGGTCAAGCTCGCCGATTATGCGAACTCGATGCGCATGCTGGGCCGGAGTGCCGTGATATTTGAGGATAAGTATCCGGGCCCCCAGGAGTGGGACGCGATTTGCCGCCGCACGCCTTTTAGTTTGCGCATGGACGCGGTCTGGTGGCGGATGCGCTATGCTCTGACGTGGCGGCCTGAGAGTTTGCACCGGTACTACATTTCGATGCGGGATGCCTTCTTCGTGGAAGGATGGAGGCGCGGACGGCAACGGCGCCCGCAAACCCCTGCTTGACTGAGATGGATTCAAACCTATCCACGTCGGCCGCGCGCGCTGCTGAACCTGGGCGGCAAAACGCCGCATCCACGGCTGAAAACGAAGACCTGCGCCGACAGCTCCGGAGCCTGACCCGTCACGCGGCGCAGCTTTCTCACCGGCTGATGAGGGTGGAGCAGAGCGTCGTCTTCCGCTTCCTCCGGTGGCTGGGAAACCGCCTGCTCGAAGCGCCCCCTTGGTTGCAGCGAGTCGTGCCATTTGCGCGTCTTTTGGCCGCCAGCGAGCCCCTGGCGTATGCGCGTTGGGTGGAAGAAGCCAGGCTGATGGACATGATCGAGAAGCTTGAGGAACGCGAACCGTCAGTTTCGCCCTTGCCGCTGGTGAGTGTCGTGGTTGTCGGCGGAGCAAGCGTCGAAGTGGATGCCCAGGCTGCGGCGCGCTCGCTAACGTACCCTTCCCTGGAAGTCCACACCTGCACACAGGTGATCCCAAGCCAGATTATCCGCCAGTGCCGCGGCGAGTTTATTGCGTTTCTCTCCAGCAGCGCGTTGCTGGAACCGGGAACTATTGAGGCGTGGGTGGCCGCCGCGGATGCGGGCACCAACCTGGTGTATGGCGATTGGGATCATATCGATCCCGATGGCACGCGCCACACGCCGCGTTTCACGCCGGAGTACTCGCCCGCGTTGCTATCTCGGACTTTGTATTTCGGGGATTGCTTCCTGGTGCGTGCAGCGGCGCTCACGGATTCCGACAGGGCATTATCCGTGCATGAATTAGCGCGCTCGATGGCTCGAAAGCCGGGGCGTGTGGTGCGTGTGCCGCGTGTCTTGTGGCACGCGTCATCGCAAACCTTACCGGACACGCCCGCGGCCGGTGACCGGCGCCCGAAGGGAACGCGCGAGGCTGCGTCGATCGTCATCTGCTCCCGCTCGCCGCGGCTCCTGCGCCGGTGTCTTACCGCGCTCAAGCCCACGCTTGACAATGGCGATGAAGTCATCGTGTTGGCGCATGAAAACCGCACGGATGGTCCGGTATCCCGAGCGGCCACGGAATACGGCGCGCGCGTGATTTCCTACCAGGGCGCGTTCCACTTCGGATTCATGAACGGCGAAGGCGCGCGCGCGGCTACTGCGCAGGTGATCGTATTTATGAACGACGACGTATTCCCGGCCGCGCCGGACTGGCTGGATAGGATGGTGGCGCAAGCCGCGCAAGGGGACGTGGGCGCGGTGGGCGCGCTGCTGCTCTATCCTTCGGGGAAGATTCAGCACGCCGGCGTGGTCGTGGGCGGCCACCTGGGGCCAACGCACATCGGCCGGTTCCTGCAAGAGTCCCGGCTGTGGCCCTGGCTGCGAATGACGCGCGAAGTGACTGCCGTGACGGGCGCCTGCCTGGCCATCCGGCGCTCCGTGTGGGATGAGCTCGGCGGTTTCGATCCGCGTTTCCCTGTCAACTACAACGATACGGACCTGTGTCTGCGCGCGCGCAAGCTGGGCTATCGAGTAGTGCTGGAAGCTGGCGCGGTGTTGACGCACGAGGAATCCCAATCGCGCAACCCCACAGTGCGCCCCGAGGAGTTCGCTATGTTCACCAATTTGTGGAGCGACGTTTTGGAAATCGCCGACCCGTACTTCCATCCGGCGCTGCTGCTGGCCGAGCGCGAAATTCAATTGCGCTCACCGTGGAGCCGCCTGCGGTAACGGCGTCGCCTCTATTTCTTGACCGTACCCTTCGCGGTACCGGCTTCATCGCCGGAGCTGGCTTTGATCTTTTCGCGCGTCGCGGACTTGTCGCCGCCGGATTTTTTGGTGTCCGCAGCGGCTTGTTTTTCGGTACTCTTCTTGGCGTCTTTCGAAGATTGCGCCGCCAGCGGGAAAACCGCCAGAGCGGCGGCCAGTAACATCGATTGATAACGCTTCATGAGCACCAGCATACAGGATGTGCCTGTGCGATCATCGATCCCATGGCTGATTTGTTCACAGTGTTCGCGTGGCTCCAGGCTAAACCAGGCAAAGAAAGCGACCTGCGCGCGGCGCTGCTCGCGCTGATCGAACTCACGCGCAAGGAAGACGGCTGCGTGCAGTACGATCTGCACGAGCATACCGGACAGCCCGGGCAATTCGCGTTCTATGAAAATTGGACATCGAAGGAACACCTGGAGCGACATCAGGCGTCCAGCCATATCCAGGCTTTTCGCGCAGCGTCGCAAGCGCTGCTGGCCGAGCCAGCGCGTATAGAAACCTACTGGCGCATCGCGTGAAACACTCCTCGGGGAGGACGGCAATACCGCTGAACGAGTGGCCGGCTGATTACTCCGCCACCCGCGCCCGCTTGATGTAATCCATCTTCGGAAACCGCGGCACAAGATAAGCGTTGGTTGAATTCTCCACGCGTCCCACGTCGATTTCCTTGCCCTCCGGCCGCATCTCGCCGTAGCCGGAGTAGATCTTGTCCACCGCGTCCATCCCCTCCACCACTTTGGCGAACGGGACGAAGCTTTGGTCGTCGAGCAGCTTGCTGTTATCGCCCAGGTTGATGAAGATTTCGGTTGCGCGCGTGTTGGGGCCGGATTGCGCGAACGCCAGCGTGCCGCGCACGTTGTGTTCCCGGGCAGGGTCGTCCAGAATGAAGTACTCGCGCCACTTGGCGTGGATGTCGTAATCGCGATGCACGCCGAATTGCGCGATGAAGCCGGCCACCACGCGGAAGAAGCGGCCTTCGGTGAAGTAGCCCATGCGGACCAGTTCGTGGAAGCGGTCCACCCCGCGCGGCGCCCAGGAGCGATTGGCTTCGACGACGATATCGCCCGCGGTGGTCTCCAGCCGCACGCGGAACACTTCTGGCACCGCCACTTTTTGCGGCTTCTTGCCGCAGGCCGCCGGCAGAATTGCAATGAAGAGGGCAAACGCCAGATAGCGGGCGGCGCGCACGCTCAGTTTACCGCCTTCCTGAAAATCAGGATGTGCTGGCGCGGCAGCGATTCAATTGTTTGCGCCAATCGAAAACCTTCGGGTTCCAATTCCGCTTTCACTTCGGCGACGCTCATTTTGTGATCCGCCAGGATGGGCACGGCGGGATCTTCCTTGCGGTATTCGAGCAGCACCAGGCGTCCGTCGGGCTTCAGCGCCGAGCGAATCCCCCGCAGCATTTTTTGCGGTTGCGAGAATTCGTGATAGACGTCCACCAGGATGATGAGATCCATGCGCCCGGCAGGCAACTTAGGATCGTCAGGCTCGCCCAACACAGCGGTCACATTGCGGATACCCAGGCGCGCGGTGGTCTCTTGCAGCCGGGTCAGCATCGCCTGCTGGATGTCATTGGCGAAGACCGTGCCGCTGGGGCCCACGCGCTTGGACATCTTCAGCGCCACGTAGCCGACGCCCGCGCCGATCTCGGCTACCGTGGACGCGGGTTGAATGCCGATGGCGTCCAGCGCGCCTTCCACGTTTTCCTCGGTCTCCCGTTCCCCCCGCACCAGCCAGTCCGCGCCGCCCATGCCCATCACGTTGGCGAAGCGCCGGCCCGTGACGGGATGCGTGGATTGGAAAGCGCCCAGCGGTAGCGCGCTGGTGAGCAGCACGCACGCCAGAAGCAGCGCGGGAGCGCGCGCGATTTGCCTTCGCCCTCGAATATCGTTACATTGTTGGATTAACGTGGGTTGGATTGGTTGGATTACCATGCGCTGGATGAACATGCGAACTTTCGCTCCGTTGGAATCATTATCGCCCGGGCGGACCGCCGGAGTAGCGGCGATGCTGTTGGCGGCGATCGCGCTCGCCGCGTGCCAGCGCCAGAACTCGGTGCAGATCAATTTCAAGATGGGCGAGAAGGTCACGGCGGGCGCCATGAACTATAACGTGGTGCAGGCCGCATGGCGCGCGCAAATGGGCGAATCGTTCAACCTCCGGACGCCGAAGAACCGGTTTCTGGTGATTACGCTTTCCGCCAACAACGGAGGCAGCCGCGAAGTTTCTCTCCCATTCGCGACGCTGGAAGGTCCGGGCGGCAAGGAATATCGTGAGATCGAAGAAGCGCCGGGTGTCGAAAATTGGTTCGGCCTACTGCGCAACCTGCAAGGGTCCGAAACGCGCCAGGGCAATCTGGTTTTCGATGTACCCTTAACGTCCTACCGGCTGCGTCTCACCGATGGAGGGTAAACCGGAGCTGAGAAATTTGTATGGGTGGAGATTCCATTACACATGGAAACGGATTCCGTTCCTTCCCCGGTGCCGGGCGAACGTTGACGCCCCGCGATGGATCGAACCCGGCCGGCGACCTGCGTGCCAGCGGCCGGCGCCCCTGCGGGAATGCCGCGCCGTGCACTCGCGTGGGTGAAGGCATCCGGCGTGGACGCCGCAGCCCCTCCGGCGCGATTCTCACTCTGGTAGCCGCGGCGGCGGTCCTCTCCGGGCCGGTACACGCCGCGCTGGCCGTGGAGCGGCTGGCGGTCCATCAGTTCGAAGACGGCCCGCTGCTCGCCTCGACGCACGTATTCCTGCCCGGAGAGACCGTCTTCTTCAGTTGCCGGGTGATGGGATTCAATCTGGCCACCGGCAATGACGATCAGCGCTCGGCGTCGCTCTCCTGGCAGATCCGCGTCACTGATCCGGTGGGCGTCCCATTGGTGCGCGACACCACGGGACGCGTCGCCCAACAGGTCTTCGACCAGGATAAGAATTGGCTCCCCAAGTTTCTGCACAACTTCGCCGTGCCGGCCTATGCAATGGGCGGCTTATACAAGATCCTGGTCACGGTGAAGGATGAGGTGGCCGGCGAAGAGTTGCGAACGCAGCTTGAATTCCAGGTGAAGGGGCACGCGGTGGAGCCAAGCGAAACACTGGTTCCCCGCAACCTCCGTTTTCTCGCGGCCGGAGAGGACGGTGCGCCGCTCGATCCCGCCGTCTACCGTCCCGGCGAGACGCTATGGGCGCGCTTCGATATCACCGGCTACAAGTTCGGCGAGAAGAACCGCTACTCGGTGGAGTACGGCCTGGCAGTGCTGCGCGAATCGGGAGAACAGGTATTCGCTCAACCCTCCGCTGCGTCCGATTCCAGCGAATCGTTCTACCCGCAGAGGTATGTCCCAGGCGCGGTGAACCTGAACCTGGACCCGAACGTTCCCAAAGGTGTTTACAGGCTGGTGGTGATGACCGAAGACAAGATCGGCGGCCAGAAAGCCGAAGCGCGCGGCCTATTCCGTATTGAGTGAACTAGCTACACCGGCCGCGCCTTTGTTTTGACGGAATGTTCCCTGCCGTGCAGTGCCGCACCGCGGCGATACAATGAGCGAGTGATCTATCGCAAACTAGGCGCTGCCGGACCAGAGGTATCGGCCGCCGGCTTGGGCTGCAACAACTTCGGCGTGCGTATTGAATTGGAGGCGACGCGCGCCGTGCCTGGCGCGACGGCGTCGGGTTCGGGCCGCCTGCTCACAACAAGTGGGCGCGGACAATCTTCTCGTTCAGTTCAACACCGAAACCCGGCCCCTCCGGAACGCGAATCGCTCCGTTCCGGAACTGTTCAGGTGGATTCAGGATGTCGTGCCGCCACTCCACCTCACCCCATTGGAACTCGAGGAGGCGAAAATTCTTCAGCACGGCGCAGACTTGAATACTGGCAGCCGTCGATACCGGGCCGCTCGGGTTGTGCGGGGCCACGGTGACGCCTTCGTTCTCGGCCACCGCTGCGATCTTCAGCAATTCAAGCAGCCCACCACAGTGCTTGACGTCCGGCATGATCACGTTGACCGTTTGGTTGCGGCTCAGCGGTGCGAATCCGGCGACACCGTACAGGATCTCCCCACCCGCCATCGGCTGCTGAATCCGGCGCCGGATCTCGCGTGTCTCGTCGATTCTCTCCGGCGCAACCGGCTCTTCATACCACGCCAAGCGTTGCGGCTCCAGCCTGCGTGCGACTCGCTCGGCCAGCGGCACATCGAAGAAGCTGTGGCAATCGACCATCAATTCGACGTCCGCTCCGATGGCATCGCGCATGGCGGCCACGGAGGCGATGCCGCTCTCCACTGCCGCTTCAATGACAGCCGCTGGTGAGCCGGGTGGGGGAAAGCCGTCGAACGGCGCGGCCTTCACCGCTCGGAAGCCATCGCGCACCGCCGCCTTTGCCGACGCGGCGAATCCCGCCGGCGTGCGCGGTTTCGTCGAGCGATTGACGTTGGCATAGACCTGGAGCGTGTCCCTCACTCTCCCGCCGAACAGCGTGCAGGTCGGCACGTCCAGCGCCTTCCCGGCCAGGTCCCACATTGCCTGTTCAATCGCGCTGAACGCAGTCGCCGATAGCAGGCCTCCCTTCGCGACCATACGCTCGCCTAGCTGGCGATAGGCTCCAATATCCAGCGGCGACTTTTCGTCGATCAGTCCGAAAAATCCGCGCAGCTCCGCCTCCATTCGCGCGGTGTCCTGCTTGGAGGTATTGGCAAACCCGAACGCGTCGGAGGCCTCTCCCAGCCCGGTCAGTCCCGCATCCGTCCGCACGCGTACCATGAGCCACACCGTGCGTTCCGTGGCGCGTACCGGCAAGAGCTCGAAGCCGGTGACGCGCAGCCGCGGCAATGCCTCAAGCGTCCGTGGCACCCAAAAAGTCGCGCCCGCGGTGAGCCCTGCCCCCATAGCCAAAAACGTTCGCCTGCTGACCGTCTTATCTTTTTGCATAGCCGCCTTCCTAACGGGAGTTGAATCTCGTCGCTGCGTCCGCCGAGGCATTCCCGTTCAGCCGCCGCCCTGCGTTTGGGCGATGGGATGAACGCCTTCGCTAGGCGCCGAGACTTCGTAGCCGACCGGATGCCAAGGTCTTCAGCGCATCGTCAATTGCCGGTACCAGCGGCCGCAAGTAGGTGAGCCGGCCGCAAGACACACGCAGCACGACGACTCGGACCAGCAACCTCGAAATGTTCGCTATCCTGCCGTGAACCCCCAAGTATAGCTCAGGGGTCGCGGCGCGGAGGCTGTCGCCTAACGTGTGCGTTCAGGGGAGGCCGGCGGTTGGAACTCCCCTCGTCGCATGTGAGGAGAGGTGGATTGCGCAGGATACCGGCGGGCCAATAGACGGAGAGTGCAACCAGCTGAGGGGTGCGGCTTTTTTATGCCGCTTTGGCCACTTTGCCGTTCTTCAGACAGGACGTACACACACGAATACGTTTAGGGGCGCCCTTCACCATGGCGTGAACTTTCTGCAAGTTCAGGTTCCAGCGCCGTTTGGTCACGTTGTGCGCGTGGCTCACCTTGTTTCCGAACCGCGGGCCGCGATTACAAATGTCACACACCTTGGCCATCTGAAGACACTCCTCGTACCGTATTTCTCTAGTCAGTTTACCATATCAGGCTGATGATGGGATAATCGTGTCGAAGCGCATGGAGAGGACAGTGGCGAACCGAAAGCATCCTGAAGGAACGGCCGGCAACGTAGTGGCGGGGCCCGATATCGCCGACGCCGCCCAACGCGCGGGATTGGCCATTCGGGACCTGCAGTCGCGGCTGGGCGTGCGCATGACCGAGCAAAAGCCTGAAGCCGGAGAGGCGGTGGCGCCCGCCGACGAGCTCGACAGACAGTTGAAGAATTATTTCGATCGCACGGGCGCCATCGCTCCCAACGTACCCCCTAGCGTACTCAATGCACTGCGCGAAAAAGTGGTGGAAGGCGTGGTGGAGCGGATTCTCAGCGAGTGGAAGCAGCCCGGCTCCAAGCCTGGCTCCAAGGATGAAACGCCGCTGCTAGGCGAAGTGATCGACCGGCTGATCGCACGCGTGATGGTGCGGCTGGGCGCCAGTGACATCTGACGAATCCCGAGTACCGCGCCGCCTACTGCGCGGTGCTTGGCTGGGCCGCGGTCGGCGGGGTGGGCCGGGCGGAAGTCCCGTCCAGAATCTTGAATGCACCGTCTTTGAATTCGACCTGCTTCACTCCGCCGCGGGGACCCACCGGGCCGATCGGTTTTCCGTCCAGCCGGATTTCAATGCCCCCGGCGTTTCCCACCCGCAGCGTGGCGGCGGTTTCCAATTGGAAGCTTCGCGGGCTCCCGGGTAGCAGCAACTGGGCCATCAACCGGTTTCCCTCGGCGTCGGCTAATGCGGTCCACGTGGGCTCAGTAGCGGCCAGATCCAGGCGCATGGTGGGCCCGCTCACTGCTCGAACCACCGCTGTTTCCACGCCATCAGGCGTGGCGGCCTGGACGGTGCTTGCGGGCGTGGCAGCGGCGGAAGCAGTGGGGGCTGGAGTGGAGGCTGGAGTGGAGGATGGAGTGGAGGCCGTGGCCGGCGGCCGTGGCACCGCAGTCGTCGGCGCGGTTCGCTCGGGAGTCTCAACCACCGCAGTTTCCCTCACAGGCGCCGCCCCCGCCGCGCTGGCGACCGTCGGCGAAGGACTCTGTGATGACTGCATCCACACCCACACGGAGGCCAGCAGAATGCCGAAAATGCAGCCTGCAGCCAGCGCTGGCGCCGGCCTCCACCATGAAGCCGCCGCCAATGGCGCCGATGGCATGACGGGTGCGGGCAATGCCGGCTGTGGAAGGCGCTCAATCTGCTGCGCCGCTTGATTGCAGAAATTTTCCACGGCGGTCAGCAGATGACGGAAGCTCTCCTCGGCTGTCACCGTCCGCGCCCGCATGTCCTCCAAAATTTCGGAGTGGCGCTGCACGGTGCCTTCCACGTTCACCAACCGGGTGGAGAGACCGGCTTCCATGCCGCGCACGTAGTCGACCCACTTGGCATGCTCCAGGCCGCGGTCACGGCGCTCGCCGAACAAACGCGCGGCCAAAGCCGGGTCCCGCACGGCAGGCAGGTGCGAGTCGTGAGCCACTTCCTCGCTTGCCAGCAGGTCGATTTCCTCGGTCATGCGAAGCGCATCGCGCCTGGAAATGCAGCGCCATTCGGTAGGTTCGCCGTTCCTTGCTTCCCCCGCCGCGGCCTCTCGTGTCTCGGCTCCCGTATCTGAGTCATACAGCCCGAAACCGACCAGTTCTTCCTCGCCGATGGTCTCTGTGATGCGGGCGAACTGCGCGATGGTGGCGCGCCGCAAGGAAGTGGTGCCGGCGAAGCCTGCGTGAAAAGCCTCCACTTGCGCCGGGGTCACTGGCCCCACGTACTCGGCGGTAAAATTCAGCGAATCCCGGTCGAAATCCACGCCTAGCCACTCGCCGCCGCCGGGAGCGATGCCTGCGTCTTCCCCCAGCATCTGGAAGAATTTCAGAGCTTCATCGATCACGTGCGCCAGTTTGTGCAGAGGGACGCCCTGCCCTCCCCGGCTCAATTCAACACGAACGCGCAAGCGGGCCATAACTTTCTCCTATTGCTTCCAGCCGGCTTCCCCGCGGCCAGCGTCGCCGGGCTCCGCCGGACGCGCGGAGCGCAGGATCCGGTGGCTGGGCACCTGGCGATGTCCCAGCATCTGAGTGAGGCGGGCCACCACGTCTTGGCTTAACCGGTACTCAATAGCCTCTCCGGCATCCTCGCCGGGGGCCGTCGCGTGAGGGTGTTCCTGGAAGCGGCCAAGGTAATACGCAGCCTCCTCGAATTCGCGCCGCTCCAGCGCCACCAGTGTCAGCGCCTGCAACGCGATGGGGGAGTGAGGCAAAATGTCCAGCAAGCGGAGTGCGTAGCGATGAATGCGGCTGAGATCGAACACCTCCATGCTCATCGCGATCAAGTTTGACAACGCCTCGTCCAACCTGGGATCGGCGGTCAGTGCGCGTTCGTACGCGGCTTCGGCTTGGTCAAAGCGCCGCAACACTTGCAGCGCGGCAGCCTTGCCGAATTCGGCGCGCGCTCGAGAGGTCTGTGACCAGCACTGTTCAAAACATGCCAGTGCTTCCTCCGTCCGGCTCAAATGCAACAGGCAGGCGCCCAGCCCCAGGCGCGCATCGTCGCGGTGGGATTCGCGGGCCAGCACATCCCGGTACGCTCCCGCCGCGGCTTCCCACTGACTCAGGCGGAAATGGCACAACGCCAGATTCCGAAGCGCATGCATGCTGTGCGGTCCCGCGCCGATGGCCGCCCCATAGCTTTCCGCTGCCTCCTGCACGCGCCCCAATTCGAATTGGATATCTCCACGCAGGTTCCACGTGTCTTGTGACCCGCCGCCTGCTCGCGCCAGCAGGTCCAGTGCGTCCTCCATCCGTCCTTTGGCGCGCAGGCCTAGCGCCGCCTCAATCGGATCGGTCACGGCGGGGGCCGCCGCCGCGGAGTCGAAGCGCAGGTATCGTGTCATCTTGGCCCCCTCACTTCAGATCCCTAATCAACGCGGAGAAGATTCCGGCATAGTCGCTCCCCCCCGCGCCTGGAAATGAGAGCCGAACCGCGCGAACGGAAGGCAGCCCTTCCTGCTCGTAATAAAACCCGAGGCCGCCCGACGGGATGCGGTTGTCGTTCCACGTGTCCGCCAGGCTGCCCTGCAAATAGAGATGGAAGGCGGCGTGATCGCCCTCCACTCGAACGTCGATTTTTGAGGCGTTGCCGATCAGGGGGATCAATTTGCGGATGCGCGGGCCTTCCACTCCGTCGATCACGGCGAAGCGCTCGGCGATCAATGCGGTGGTGACCGGCGCAGGCACCGGACTGATGCGCACCCCGTAATAGCTGTTATGGGTGGCGCCGCCCGCAGCCCGCAGCACGACGCCCACCGCCCGGTCGTCCGCCGTCCACTCGAATTCCATGCGTTCCACCGCGGTCTGCGTGGCGGGGCGATACAGAACCAGTTGGCGGCCCATGGGCGCGGATGGTCCGGCCGGCGTCTGCGCACGCAGCCAATGGCCGGATGGCTCCCCTACGTACATCAACCACACCCAAACCCCAATTCCCGCCAGCGCGGCGCCCAGAGCATAGCCGCGCACGTGCGCCGGAATCGCGCGCAGTGTGCCGGTCGCCGACGCCAACACTCCCGTCAATCGTATTCCGCGAACCGTATTCCATAGCCGCCCCGCCAACGCTCTTGCAGCCGATTCCGGTGTCACCGAGCCGAATAGAGCTTGTTCTTGCACTGACACCAGGCTGGCCGGGTGGCTTCTGGGAAAGGACAGTGTTCCCAGCCTGCCTTCGCCAAGAGGCCCAACGGCCGGAGCGCCCGGAATTGCGACGGGGCCTGATCTAGCGGCCGGCGTTACGGAGGGACGGCTCATCTTGGGAACCACCATTTCCCAATGCGTTCCAGCGTGTTCCGGCGCAAGACCTTCCTCTCCGTCCGCGATCGGTGGAGCCGCATGCGGAAGGGCCTCCTGCCCCGCCAAGGTAGGAGCTTCATACGCGACCGGCGTGCGTTGAACCGTGAACTGCTCAAAGCGGTTGAACGGCGCGGCCAGGCAGGACCACGTCACCGGAAATTGAAAGCGAACAGGCCAGTCGTTCGCCGGAGCCGCCGAAAAGGGGTTTGGTTGAGACATCGCGCCCAATACACCGGAGCTTAACTAGTTATACACAAGATGTTGGGGTGTGTCAATCGCGGGTACTATCACACGTAGTGTGCAGGGCAACGGTGAGGGACTAAGCCGAGCCTAAGCTTCCAACCGCGAGCCGTTTGCCTGACGCAATTGACGTTCCAGCGATCGCTCGCGGCTCCGATCGGCCAGCATGCAGTAGTGCCCGATCAGGCGCGACTTGTGGTCGTGTACCGCCACCATCAGGACGTCGACTTCAGCGAGTGTCCCATCGGCGCGCTTGACCCGGGTCTGGAGCGAAGTTTTCCCGATCAGCAGCATCCGGCTGTACGCCTCTTCCAAAGCGGAGCGCTCGCCGGGTTCGAAGAGCTCATACCAGGTGCGGCCATTCAGCTCCCGGGGCGCGAAACTCAACAGGGAGGCCAGCGACTCGTTCACCGTTCTGACTAATCCATCCGACCGAATCCACGCCACGCCGCTCTGCACGTGATCGATGGCGACGGATTTCGAATAGAGTTCGTCGCTGAGCGGTATATGCTTCAATCTTTCGCGGCGAAACGCGATGCCTAATAGCGTGGACAGCCCTAACGTGTAGACCCACAGTTCGGGGCTTTGGAATGTTAGCTTGTCGACGCCGGCTTCCAGCACGGTCATACCATCGGCTGAATCGCCTATGCCGATTAGGGCTCTAGCGTAGCGCTGCATAAGGCCCTGCGCAGCAGTGATTTACTACTCCGTTTCATTAACGCGGCAGAATTGTCTCAACCCATTACGTCGGCCAGGAGGCTGCCGATTTTGGCTCTGGCAGCTTCCGGCGATTCGCCGAGCCATGAAGATTCGGGCTTGGGAAGGAATGCGATGAGTTCCTCCCAGGTCCACTGCTTGTTCGGCGAGAAGGCGGCATAGTCCAGCACGTCGGTCAGGCGCCAGCTTACTTTGATGAGATTGTCCAGGCTGATTTCTCCGGGAACCGGCTCGTCGTGATGGGTTGCGATCGTCGCGGCCAATTCGTCGGGGAAGTCCCAATCCTGAGCCAGGTAGGCGCCGGCGGCGCAGTGGTCGATCTCAAACAGGTCCCGTTCGGTCCGCAGCAGATCGAAGCCGAAGTCATCGGAGACTTCGAGCATCCGCGAATATTCGTCGGGATAGGCCGACATCATTCCCAGGGCGCCTAGATTGTGCAGCAGGCCGGCGGTATAAGCGCCGTTCCGATCACACCGCGCGATGCGAGCCGCTTCTTCGGCGATCACCGCCGTCACCACGCTGTGGACCCAGACCTTGCGCAACGCCGCGATCCGCACCGAGGAGCGGACCATGCGGTTCATCGCTACCATGGTCGCCATGGTCTTGATGCGATCGGTGCCCACCAGCATGATGGCGCTATCGAGGTTGGTCACCGCCTGGCGCGCTCCAAACAGCGCGGAGTTAGTGAAGCGGAGCAACTCAGCCGAAAAAGACGGGTCCATTTTAACCAGACCACCCAATTCACGAAGATTGATGTCGTCCGTACCGACCACGGCAAGGATGCGGTGGGCGATCGCGGGAAAGGGCGGCACCAGCCGTAGCGCCCATGGTGCTTGTGGACGGGCGAGAAGTTCAGTCATGGCATTCTCCGTCTACCATATCGGTCTCGCCGGACTGAATCACGCCGAAGCCTGCCAAAACGGTCTAACCGCGCCTGTGGCTTACAGATAACACGCCGCTGCGGAGCGGGTCCGCCGCTGTCCAGCGCGGCTTCGCTGGACTGGGCGGTGTTTCACGAGATTAATTTCTGCCAGCTTCCGACAACCGGACTTGAACGAATTTGCGAGTGCGAAGGGGATTTCGCGACAGGAATAAGATTTCTAAATATCAGTAGTGTCCGGCTAACCGTAACTGGATGGGCGGCAAGCCATAGCAGCACAGGCTGTTAAGTCGTGTTTTGGGATTTTTCGATTTGAAAGTTCCGGATCGATTTCAG
>CAMAUG010000004.1 GCA_945861255.1 Candidatus Sulfopaludibacter sp. SbA3 | reverse complement strand
ATTAACCGCGCCATCGAGTTGCTGGAACAAGGCCAGCCCATCTACTACACCGGATCTCACTCCGGGACTGAGGGCAGTTTCGAGCAGGGTAAGAAGGACGCACAAACCTACGCCGACTACATCAGCTACGACATGGAGCACGCTCCCTTCGACGTGAAGGGACTCGCGGACTACATGCGCGGTTTGGTCGCCGGCGGCCCGACCAAAAGCGGCCATCGCACGCCGCCGGTGATCGTCAACGTGCCGGTCAACGGCACCGACGAAGCGGCGGTGCGCGCCAACGCATGGATGTTCCAGCAGGTTCTGGCTACGGGAGTTCACGGCATTCTTCTGACCCACGCCGATACTCCCGGCGCGGTCCGCGCGTTTGTGGAAGCGTTGCGCTTTCCCATTCACAAGCAGGGAGTCGATAAGGGTGTAAACGAAGGACGCCGCGGCGCCCACGGCACACCCACGGCTGCGCAGATCTGGGGCGTGACGGCGGACCAGTATTTGGACAAAGCCGACGCATGGCCGCTCAACCCCAATGGTGAGCTCCTCATCGGTCTGAAACTCGAGGACAAGTACGCGCTCGCCAACGCTGAGGAAAACCTTAAGGTTCCGGGCATCGCTTTCGCGGAGTGGGGGCCCGGCGATATGTCGCTGTCTCTCGGAATCCGCGGACCCGGCGCGGCGGAGAAAGACCCTCGCATGCTGGCCGCGCGCGCCAAGGTCTTGGCCGCCTGTAAGGCCAACAAGATCTTCTTCCTGAATTCCATGAACCCAGGTAACGTGATCGATATGATCAAAGAAGGCGTCATGGTTGGACCCGCGAACGAGCAGGCCGTTGAAATCGGCCGCAAATTCACAAAACGCCAGATGGCGTACTAAGAGGCGCAAGCGTGACGCTTCGCCCCTGCCCGCAAGACCGGCAGGAACCTGGAAGATTGGACTACTCTCTAGAAGAGGGCATCTATGCGCACTTTCCCATCGCTAATCCTGACCGGCGTGCTACTGCTGCTCATCAGCTCCTGCGCCGGTCCCGCACCGGAGTATCGTATCACCTCGACAATCAAGGACATCATGGATTCAGTGGTGGATCCGAACGCCGACTTCCTGTGGAACTCCGTCGCGACGATATCGGATATCAAAGGAGTTACCGAGAGAGCTCCACAAACAGCCGACGACTGGAAAGACTTGCGGCGCCACGCCGTCGCCTTGATGGAAGCCACCGACCTGCTGCAGATACCCGGACGCCTGGTGGCGCGGCCCGGTGAAAAATCGGAAAATCCTGGAATCGAGTTGTCACCTGAAGTGATCAAGACAATATTGGATTCGGACCGCGCCAGCTGGATCAAATACAACCACGGCCTGCACGACGCGACAGGATTGATGTTGAAGGCTATCGACGCCAAAGACGTAGCGGCGGTAACGGATGCGGGCGACAAGATCGACATGGCCTGTGAGGCCTGTCATAAGCATTACTGGTACCCGGAACAGAGCAAAAAATAGGCGGCGCCTTCGGGAAGTTCGGGCTGCCGTGCTGCCCCACGTGAATGGGCCCTCGCCCGCGTATACTGAGGGAACGCTATTCTTTGTGAGGAGAACTCCATGCACGCTCTGATTCGATCATTGGCCGCCACCTACGCGCTGCTGGCAGCGCAAGCGCTAGTTGCCGAGGATGGCTCAAAGCTCCTCAGCGTGGATCACTACGTCCGGGTACACTCCACCGTGCCCGCGATCAGAGGTGAGAATACGCAAATCTATGTGCGCGAGATGGTCCAGGCCGGCCCCGCGCTGCGTGGCGCCACGGGCGACCGCGTTGTGTTGTTCATTCATGGCGCGGGCACCCCCGCCGAGGTCTCTTTCGATGTGCCGTATCAGGACTACAGCTGGATGAGTTACCTGGCGCGCGCCGGATTCGACGTCTTCTCCATGGACATGACCGGCTACGGCCGGTCCACGCGTCCGGCTGCGATGGGCGATCCCTGCAACCTCTCGCGCGAACAACAGACCGCTTTTGTTCCGTCGCTGATCCCGGCCCCCTGCTCCCCAAGCTATGCGCGGCAGATGACCACCATCGCATCGGACTGGAATGATATTGGAGCCGTTGTCGATCACGTGCGAACTTTGCGCCGCGTGGAGCGCGTCAACCTGGTGGCATGGTCTCTGGGCGGACCGCGCGCGGGCGGCTATGCATCGCAGCATCCTGAAAAGGTGCAGCGCATGGTGCTGCTCGCGCCCGCGTATTCACGCGCGACGAAAGCCGATCCACCCGCGGAACTGCCGGCCCTGGGCGCGGCCATGAGTACGCAGTCGCGCACGGAGTTCATCGCCAATTGGGATCGCCAGGCCCTTTGCGCGAATCAGGTTGATCCCTCCGCGAGAGATTCCGTTTGGTCGGAAATGATCGCGTCAGACCCGGTAGGCGCCACGTGGGGCACCGGCGTGCGGCGCGCCCCTCTGGTGACCAACTGGGGTTGGACCACCGATGCGGTGGTGAAGACGAAGATCCCGACACTCATGGTGGCCGGCGTCCACGATAAGCAAGTGCCGCCGGAACGCGTGCGCGATTTGTACAACGACCTGGGCGCCAGCCAGAAAGTGTTTGTGGATCTGGGCTGCTCTTCGCACAACGCGATGTGGGAGAAGAATCACGTGGTATTGTTCGACGCATCCCTGGAATGGCTCACGCGCGGTACCGTCAAAGGCAAGCAGGAAGGGATGCTGCAGTTGGGTTACTAGCGGGGCAAGTGGAGCGATATGAACCGTCTCACGTCACGCGTTCGGCGCACTCTGATTGGAGTTCCCGCCGCGATCGTGCTGATCTGCACGATCCCGCGCTTTTCCCCGCCGGTCTCCGGGCAGACGGCATCCGCCAATGAGGCTCCTCACATAGGACAAGGCGGTCTGCCTCAATTCCAGCGAGATCCCGCCTGGCCGAAGATTCCAGCGAAATGGAAGTTGGGAAGCGTGTCGGCCGTAGCCATTGATGAGCGGGATCATGTCTGGATCCTTCATCGTCCGCGGACGCTTCCGCCGGCTTTCAAGGCAATGGCCGCGCCGCCCGTGCTGGAGTTCGATAACGCGGGCAACCTGATCCAGGGTTGGGGAGGAGACAGTGGGCCAGGATATCAATGGCCGTCCAACGAGCACGGCCTCCACGTGGATCATAAAGGCTTCGTGTGGGTCATGGGAAACGCGGATGGCGCCAGGAACAATCCAGCGAATCTCCCGAACGACAATCAGATTCTCAAGTTCACCAAAGCCGGCAAATTCGTGATGGCCATCGGCAAGAGCGGCCAGACCGGCAGCAACGATACCGAGGTGCTCAGAGGGGCAGCGGGCCTGCGCGTTTATCCCAAGACCAACGAGCTCTTCGTCGCTGACGGCTATGGCAACAGCCGCGTCATCGTGTATGACGTGGACACGGGGAAATTCAAGCGTATGTGGGGTGCTTACGGCAACGTGCCGTTAAATATGGCGGCGCGTCCAAAGCGCGCTGCCCTGGACGCGAACCCTTGGGTTGCGGTCTCCGAAGTGCTTCAGCAGTTCGGCTCGCCTGTCCACGACGTGGATGTTTCCAGCGACAACCTGGTGTATGTCGCCGATCGTGGAAACAAGAGGGTCCAGGTCTTCACGCCGGAGGGGAAGTTCATCGCGGAGCAGTTTGTCGGCCTCAATAACAAAGAGGGCCTTCAGGCGAGGTCCACGGCATTCTCGCCGGACGCACAGCAGAAGTTTCTGTACGTCGGAGGGACTCCGGTCATTTACATCCTCAATCGTAAGACGCTTGAGGTTCTTGGCTCCTTCGTCACCGGCGCGGAGCAGGAACATCCGCCCGGCCACCAGATCGCAGCCGATCACCAAGGCAATGTCTATGCGGTGCAGGCCGAGCAGACCGGAGCCGACGGGAAAAGTGGGGGGCCGGGCGCTTATAAGTTCACGCTCAAGGGGTACTCGCCCACGACCGTTTGTTGCCGGTGAGCGGCGACCCACCGTTACAACAGCCGCGACTTCCATCTGATGGGTGTGGAACTTCCGGGGTAGCTACTGCCGCCCTGAGCGCCATTCTATACTAGCCATAGTAAACGGCCGCAGCTTTCAAAGGCCGCTCCGGCCCACCGCGATCGTTCATCAAGCACGCATGGAGGTGTTATGATCACTCGACGAGACATGGCAAAGGTTGCGGCGCTAGGTATCACCGCTCGTGCACTCGCGCAGAAGACTCCGGCTCGCCAGGAGCCCGTGACCGGTTACGTCGCCGGGTTCATCCTGGACACTCGCTATGAGGACATCCCCGCGGGCGTTCTGGATCTGGCGCGCAAGTCCATCCTGGATGGCCTGGGATTGGCGCTGTGCGGCTCGGTGGCGAAGTCGGGTGAGATCGTGCGGCAGTTCTTGAAGGCGAGCGGAACGACTGGCTCCGCCACGGTGATTGGATCACCGCTTAAGTCTTCGGTGCGTCTGGCTGCCTTTGCCAACGCGGTGGGTATACACGCGGACGACTACGACGACACGCAGCTCGCGGTCGCGGAGAACCGCACCTATGGACTGCTCACGCATCCCACGGCGCCTGTGTTGCCCGCCGTTCTGGCATCCGCGGAAACGCGCGGCCTGCCGGGACGGGAGATGCTGCTGGCATACAACGTGGGTGTCGAAGTGGAAACCAAGATCGCCGAAGCCATCAATCCACGTCATTACGAGGAAGGGTTCCATTCCACGGGCACCATGGGTGTGATGGGATCGGCGGCGGCCATGGCCAAGCTGAACGGATTCAACCGGGAGCGCGTGCTCATCACTCTGGGCATTGCCGCCAGCGAAGGCGCGGGGCTGCGTGAAAATTTCGGCACCATGACCAAGCCGTTTCACGCCGGGCGCGCTTCCGAAAACGGAGTGGTCGCGGCGGAGTTCGCCGCTCTTGGCTGGACCGCCACGGACAAGGTGCTGGAAGCTCCGCGCGGCTTCTTTCAGGCGGCCGGCGGCGGCTACGATCCCAACGCGATCATGGGTAAACTCGGCAAGCCCTGGACGTTCGCGAACCCGGGCATATCCATCAAGCCCTTCCCCTCCGGCTCGCTCACGCACCCTGGAATGACAGAGATGGAGCGCCTGATCCGCGAGCACAACATCATGCCTGAGCAAGTGGAAACGCTTGAAGTCGGCACCAACAAGAACATGCCCAATACGCTGATTCATCGTCGACCCACCGACGAGCTGCAGGCCAAATTCAGCATGGAGTTCTGCATGGCCGCGCTGCTGCTCTACCGTAAGGCGGGCCTCCGGGAGTTCACCGACGAAGTGGTGAACCGTCCTGCCGTGCAGCAGATGATCGCGCGCGTCAAGTTTGGAGCGGACCCGGTGGCCGAGGCCGCCGGCTACAACAAGATGACCACCATCCTGAGGCTGCATCTCAAGGATGGGCGCGTGATCCAGGGCCGCGCCGACTTCGGCAAGGGCAGTCCCGCGATTCCCATGTCCTACGACGAAGTGGCCGCGAAATTCCTGGATTGCGCCGCTTACGCGAAGTGGCCCATGCCTAAGGCCAATGCGGTCGTCGAGATGGTCCGTAAGTTGGAGCAGGTCCCCGACGTCCGCAAGCTGACGGCTCTGCTAGGCTAGGCGAACTGTTGCAACTAGATTTGGCAAGCCTCAATAGGGGGTTCCAGAGCCGGAACTGCTGCTATAGCCGCCTGACGCTGCGACGATGGCCACCGTGACGGCGCCGATGACCCCGACGACGATCGCAATTTTCATGCCCTTGCTGAGGTTCGGCCCGAGTGCCTGCACATCCCCGTAAGCGATTTCCACCGTCTGGGCCTTGCGGTCGGGAAGAAGCACAAAACGATCATCGCCGATGGCTTGCAGGTTGCCTCGGAACGTCCTGCCAGGGGCCACTTTCACAACGACGTGCCTTCCGACACCCAAGCCCGCGGCGATACGGCGGGCTTCTTCGGGGTTCGGCGCACCCGCGGCCCGATACGTTGATTTCGCCAGCCTCAGCTCGGCCAATTGATCGTAGCGAATGCGGCGCGGTGAGCTTCCGCGATCCGGGATCAAATCGAAACCAGACTCCTCGATGGCGCCCACCGAACCTCTCACCTTTTCTCCACTCTCGACGAGCTTCAGTTTCACCGGCGCTCCCGCGCCGAATCGCTCCAGCCGTTGCCTCTCCAGTGCGGGGTTGGGCAGAGGAGCCGCCTGAACAGTTGTTGCCCAGCCTTCGCTGTGCATGGAAATCAGACACACGATAACCGCAAACACTACTTGCCTGTGGCAGTAACGCATAACTCCCCCCCTGTAGCTCCGACTCTAGGCCAAAAGCAAACCGCAGTCAAGGGCCGGGTGGGGAGGCCAGCCGTCTCGGCACTTTGAAGGCCGCGCCGACTTCGGCAAGGGCAGCCCCGCGATTCCCATGTCCTACGACGAAGTGGCCGCGAAATTCCTGGATTGCGCCGCTTACGCGAAGTGGCCCGCGTCCAAGGCCAATGCAGTCGTCGAGATGGTCCGCAAGCTGGAGATGGTTCCCGACGTCCGCAAGCTGACAGCCCTGCTGGGCTAGGCAGTCTGTGGGTGGGTCCTCCACGCTTCTTGCAAGCGTCCCGGCTGCTGGCGCTGACTTCCGGCATGCGATAATCGGGCTGTCTTGACGGCTTTCGTCCCATCTGACCGGAAATCAGCCGCTGTTCCCTTTGAGGTTTATGCCGCGCTGATCGCAGTGGCCGCACCGGTAACCGTCGCACGGGAGCTGACCGGCGGCCTCAGCATCGGGTTTGGGCCGTCTTGGGAGCAGATGGCAATCGCACGCTCCCTGCTGGCCGGGCGCGGCTTTGCCGATCCCTTCGGATTTCCGACCGGCCCCACGGCGGTTTGTGCTCCTCTTCATCCTCTTCTGCTCGCCGCGATTCTCCGCATCTTCGGCGACAGCCCCGCAGCCGCCGTTCCCGCACTGCTGGTGGAGGCCGCGATCCACGTCGCATGCCTGGTGCTGCTTGTTAGAATCTCGGCTGCTGTCTTTGCGTCGTGGGTACCGGGGTTGCTGGCGGCGGCCGCGGTGTTGGCGTGTGCCCGTCCGTCTCCGCAATGGGAAAACGGGATGGCGGCATTGGCGGCGGAAGTTTTCTTCTTGTGCCTACTCACCCGCAGTGCCGCCACGGTGGGAATCATCGCGGGCCTGGGGTGGCTCATCTCTCCTTCTTTAATCCTTCTTTCCTTTCCAGCTGCGTTCTTCCTGAGAAGCGGCCGTTATGCGGGCCGCATGGCATTGGTCGCGCTCTTCGCGACTGCGCCCTGGCTCGTGCGCAACGCGCTCGCATTTCATACTCCGGTATTCCTGCGGGATAACTTTGGCCTTGAATTGTTCATTTCCAACAACGATCTGGCCGGCCCCGGGCAGCGGGACACGCTCCAACGCTACCGGCTGCTGCATCCCAACGAAAACGCCGCCGCGGCCCGCGAGTTGATTCGGTCTGGCGAGCCGCGCTACTTCAGCCAATTGCAGAGCGAGGCCTTCCAGTGGATCCGCCACCACCCGCGACGATTCCTAGTGCTGACGGTCGAACGCATCGGCTTGTGGTGGGCCTACAACTGGTTCGTCACGATTGTCAGCGTGTTCGGAGTCACGGGACTATGGATCTTCCGCGGTGCGCCACTCGGCAGAGCCGCCTCTGCCGCAGTCTTCTTTTTCCCTCTGCCGTACTATGTGATCCAGTTCGATCCTCGCTACGCGTATCCCGTACTGTGGTTGCTCGCGCTGTTTGCCGGTTTTTCGATGTGGCGTTTGCTGCGATGGGCGCTCGACTTCCGGGATCGCGGCTCACTTAATGGAACCTCCAGTACGGTGCCGGTTGGATCTCCGAAGTGAGACCGGCGCCCGCCGGGCTGCCAGGTGCAGCCGGCTGGGGCAGCCTATCTACCTACTTACTGTCACTGGCCGCCGGGAGCGCGAAGGCCACGTAGATTCCCCCGGACGGAGCGGATGTTCCGCGATCGCCGCCGCGGCGGCCCAAGCCGGTCGCGTGGATCACAACGTACTGCCGTCCCCCCACCTCATAGGTGATGGGCGTGGAATTGCCGGACTGCGGCAGTAGCGTTTCCCACAACAGCTTGCCGGTCGTCTTGTCAAAGGCGCGGAACTTCCGATCGAAGACCGTGGCGCCGATGAAGACCAGGCCTCCGGCGGTGACGATGGGCCCGCCGTAGTTCTCCGTGCCGGTGTCTTTCACGCCCATAGCCGCGAGCTCGGGATATTCGCCGAATGGAATCTTCCAGGCGTATTCGCCGGTGTTCAGGTCAATCGCATTCAACGTTCCCCAAGGAGGAGCGACGGCGGGATAGCCGTCCGGATCCAGAAACTTGTTGTACCCGGTCATCCGGTAAGGAATTAGGTTCGGCGTAGACACTTCGCTCAGGCCGGCGCCGTTCAGATTGAACATTCCCAGCGGGTTGAGCTGTGTGGGTTTGGAATCGGGCGCGTCTTCCTTGCCCGTGATCACGTACTGCGCGAGAACCGCGCGCTCCGACGCCGTCAGATTCGGAAACGCGGGCATGCGGCCGGAGCCCTGCCGGATCATTTGATCCACATCCGGCGCACCGTGACCTGCGCGATAAGCGACCAGCGACGGAATGGCGGGCGGAGCGCCGGTCATGTCGTCCTTGTGGCAGGCCGCGCAATTGTTCAGATAATATTGGCGGCCGCCGGTGCCGCCCTCATTCTTGACCAGGCTGGTGACCCAGGCGACATCGTTGGAGTTGACGTAGATGATCCCGGTGTCCGGATCGAACGCCGATCCGCCCCACTCCGCGCCGCCATCGAAGCCCGGCATGATCACTGTATTCTGCTCGACGGCAAGCGGAAGGAACTGCCCATCGTTGCGGAAGGTTCGGAATTGATCGAGGGCCCACTTGCGCGCTTCCGGCGTCCGGTTTGTCAGCGTGTCTTCGGTCAGCCGCTGCCGCGCGAACGCCGCCGGCTTGGTGGGCAGCCCTTGCGTCTCGGCGGTTTTCTCTCCCGGAACCGGGCTCGGCGGGTAGCTGCGGTATTCGATCGGGAACAGCGGTTTTCCGCTTGCGCGGTCAAACAAATAGAGCCAACCTTGCTTGGAGGTTTGGGCGACCGCGTCCACCGTTTTTCCATCGCGCTTCACCGTCACCAGGGTGGGAGGAGAATCGAAGTCCCGGTCCCAGATATCGTGCTTCACGCCCTGAAAGTGCCACACCCGCTGGCCCGTATCCGCCTTGAGCGCGATGACCGAGTTCGCGAACAGATTGTCGCCGTGACGGTCGAATCCGTAAAAATCGGTGGAGGCGGAACCGGTGGGAACGAACACCAGGCCGCGCCTTTGGTCGACCGACATCCCGGCCCAGTTGTTGGCCGAGCCCGAGTATGTCCAGGCATCTTTGGGCCAGGTGTCATATCCAAATTCTCCTGGATGCGGGATGGTGTGAAATGACCAGCGGAGCTTTCCCGTCCTCACGTCATACGCCCGCACGTCGCCCGGAGGGGACGGGCGGGACTCTCCCATGGTTGCTCCCACGATCAACAGGTCTCTGTAAATAACCCCAGGGGTGTTCAGCCCCACCGTCAGCGTCCGCGGGTCGCGCCCCAGGCCTTCGCGCAAATCCACCCGCCCGGCATTCCCGAAGCTAGGCACCGGCTTTCCGCTCTTGGCATCTACCGCACAGAGATAGTTCTGCAATCCGAGGAAGAGCCTTTCCTCTTTCCCGTCGGTCCAATAGACAAGACCCCTCTTGGTGCCGCGGCTCTCAAGGCCCACGTCGGATTTCCACAACAGCTTTCCGGTGGCGGCGTCGAGCGCGATGATCTTGTGCGAGGCCGTGAGCCCGTAGACAATGCCTTTCACCATAATGGGCTGCGTTTCGGTAGGGCCGCCCGCCTCGCCCGGATCGTAGCTCCACGCTACCTGCAACTGATTCACATTTTCGCGCGTGATCTGTTTCAGTGGTGAGTAACGCGTTTGCCCAGGGCCGCCATAATAGGGCCAGTCCTGAGTCTTACCTTGAGTCCCGGAAGCGACCTGAGCCGCGGCTCCGGCCGCGAAGGACATGAGCAGGCAAATAACCAGCCCCGGATTCAGTTTCGTGGCGCTATTGAAATGCATTGATGAAGTTTCCCCTCCAGTAACTTAGCACGGCGGCAACCGCTTTCGCGATTCCGGGATCTGTAGGGTAGGCGCATTGTCCTGTCACTCGGCCTTGGCTGGCGGGTCGAGCCGGCGTAGAGCCGGATCCGCCGAACTCTCCTTGTCCGAACACCTCAGCCGGCCGGCTGAAGCGCAACTTGCCCTCCTGCCATACTGGTTAATTCATGTTTCACACACTGGAAAAAAGGATCGCGGAGGCTTTCGCTTCCCGCATTGAATCGCTCTACGGCATCGCCGGACCGGCGCAGACCGAGCAGCCCAAGCAACCCTCGTTCGGCGAAATCGCCCTGCCGGCCGCGTTTCAGCTCGCTCGCCACTTAAAGAAAGCACCCAAGGCAATCGCGGGCGATCTAGCCGCTGCCGTGGGCGCGGTGGAAGGCGTCGCCGCGCTTGAAATCGCCGGCAACGGTTACGTCAACGTTCGTCTGGATCGCGGTTACTACGCCTCTGGATTGCTTGCCAGTGAGGCATCGGCTTCCGCCGGGGTAGGCGGGAAGATCATCGTTGAGCACACCAACATCAACCCCAACAAAGCCGCGCACATCGGTCACTTGCGTAACGCGATTTTGGGCGACACCTTCGTCCGCATGTTGCGCGCCACCGGCCACAACGTGGAAGTGCAGAACTATATCGACAATACGGGCGTGCAGGTAGCCGACGTCGTGGTGGGCTTCCGGCAGTTGGAAAAGAAATCGCTCGACGACATCCGCGCGTTGATAACCGGAACGCGCTTCGACTACCTCTGCTGGGATCTTTATGCGCGCATTTCATCGTATTATGCCGAGCATCCGGAAGCGCTGCAATGGCGCCGCGATATGCTGCATTCCATTGAGAGCGGTCACGGCGATGATTTCGCCATGGGGCACCTGGTGGCCGACGCCATCGTCAAGACGCACCTTGCCACCATGTGGCGGCTTGGGATCGTATACGACGTGCTGCCGCGCGAGAGCGAAATTCTGCGTCTGCAATTCTGGGCCACGGCGTTCGATCTGCTCAAAGAGCGCAAGGCCATCTATCTCGAAACCGAAGGGAAGAACCAGGGCTGCTGGGTGATGCCCGGCTCGGCCTTCCGCGAGAGTTCCGCGCCGGAGGGCGAGGACGATAGCAAAGTCATCGTACGCTCCAACGGCACCGTGACGTACGTCGGCAAGGATATCGCGTATCAGTTGTGGAAATTCGGCCTGCTGGGGAAGGACTTCCACTATCACAAGTGGCACATATATCCGAACGGCCACGAAGTGTGGGCTTCCACGGACGAACCTCAACCACAATCCCCGCGATTCGGTCGGGGCGCGCAAGTTTACAACGTGATCGATTCGCGCCAGTCCTACCTGCAAGACGTGGTCGTCGCCGGTCTGCGCGCGCTTGGTTTCGAGACAGCGGCCGAAAACAGCATTCATTTTTCCTACGAGATGGTCGCGTTGTCACCGCGCACTTGCGTCGAAATGGGCATCGAGCTATCGGAGGAAGACCAGCGCCGCCCTTACGTGGAGGTGTCCGGCCGCAGAGGCCTGGGCGTAAAGGCGGACGACCTCATTGACAAGCTCATCGAGAAAGCGCTCGATGAAGTTACGTCGCGGCACGCCGAAGAACCGGAAGAATCGCGCCGCCGCGCCGCCACGGCCATCGCTGTCGCGGCGCTGCGTTACTTCATGCTGAAATACACGCGCAATTCGGTGATCGCTTTCGATTTTGGGGAGGCGCTAAGTTTTGATGGCGAGACCGGTCCGTACGTGCAATACGCCACGGTCCGGGCACGCAAGATTCTGCTCAAACTGGCCGAGCGTGCTGAAACGCTGCCCGACTTCCACTCCGCGTTGCCGATGGCGGCGATGGCTCGGCAGCTCCAGGACGAAGATTGTTGGCAGTCATTATTGACCGCGTCAAAGGCCGGTTCCGCCATCGACCGCGCCGTTGCCAGCGGCGAACCATCGCATGTCGCGCGCTTCGCGTTTCAACTCGCGCAAGCCTTCAGCGGCTTCTATCAGAAATTTCACGTCCTAGACGAGCCCGACCCCGAAAAAAAAGCGTTCCTACTGTGGATGACCGATTACTTCCGGATGCAGCTCGAAAGTACACTGGCGGTGCTGGGCATTGAAGTACCGGAATACATGTGAAGCCTGAGGATTGGGCGCCGCGGGGCAGAACGGCCAGGCACGTGATGGTGTACTAACATGGAAGCGGATAGGTCGATCGCATGGGATCCAGCCATCAACACTCGGACCATCACGCTCCGGTACGCACGGCGCGGCGGGCTCTGTTCATCGCGCTGGCTCTGAATTCCACGTTCGTCGTGGTGGAGGCCATCGCGGGGTGGCGCGCGAACAGCCTGGCGCTGCTCTCCGACGCTGCCCACAATTTCACCGACGTGTTCGCGCTAATGCTTGCAGCGTTCGGAGTCTACCTGCAAGGCTGGCCCGGCGATCATACGCGAACCTACGGGTATCAACGCGCCGGTGTGCTGGCGGCTTTCGTCAATTCACTGGCACTGGTGGTGTTGGCGGCGTTCTTGTTTTATGAGAGCTACCGGCACCTTCTCAATCCACATGCCGTCGCGGAAAATACGATGATCGCCGTCGCGGCGGTGGGCGTGGTGGTGAACCTGTCGATCGCGTGGGCGTTGGGTGGGCATCAGCATCGTCATGACTTGAGCATGCGCGCGGCGTGGCTCCATATGGCTGGCGACGCCGCTGCATCGGCCGCGATCATCGTTGGCGCCGTTCTGATGCGCTTCACCGGATGGCACGCCATCGACCCGGCGCTTTCGATCCTGATCGGCGTGGGCATCGTATGGGCCGCCTGGGGAGTGATTCGCGATTCTCTGAACATTTTGCTGGAAGGTCTTCCAAAGGGCGTGAAGCTGGTTGAGGTGACGCGTACGCTCACTACCGTTCCGGGCGTAGTGGACGTTCACGACCTGCATGTGTGGAGTCTGGGATCGCACAGCCACGCGCTGAGCTGCCACGTGCTGATTGAAGACATGCCACCCTCGGCCAGCGAGACGATCTTATGTGAGATCAACGAAGTGTTGTGCGACCGGTTCGGTATTTCGCATTCCACCATTCAGTTCGAGCACGTTAGCTGCGCTCTGGCGGAGACCCACTGCACTACGAATGGGCATGCTTCGCACCCCGTGACCGGGCGCCACGTGCACCGGGCGTAGGGTCTTTATCCTAGCTCCGCCCGAGGGGACATACGATGTGCGATTCTTTTTTCACGGGGACGATGTGCGCCGCCGCGCGCCGCATTACACTCAAGATAGAGGCGGATGGAACATCCAACGCGAATCGGAAAATACGAGGTCGAGGAGTTCCTCGGCGGCGGCATGTCGCGCGTGTATAGGGCCACCGACCATGTGCTGCGCCGAACCGTCGCCCTGAAATTGCTGACTGAAAAAGGCGCGAACGACGGCGAAGCGAAGATTCGTTTTCTGCGCGAAGCCCGTACCGCGTGCAGCATCGTGCATGAAAACATCGTGGGCGTTCACGATTACGGCGAGCAGGATGACCTGCCGTACATAGTGATGGAGTACGTGGCGGGTGACCGGCTCTCCGACCTGATCCGAGGTGAACGCACCAGAGACCTGGCGTGGAAGATGCGCATTTTGACGCAACTCGCGCGCGCCCTTGACTACATTCACGTCAAGAAAATTTCACACCGTGACGTGAAGCCCGGAAACGTGCACGTGACCACGGAAGGGCTTGTGAAGCTGATGGATTTCGGCATCGCGAAGGGCGAAGGTATGACGCTGACCCGCGCCGGATTCACGCTGGGAACCCCGTATTACATGGCCCCGGAACAAGTGATGGGTGAAGACGTATCCACACCCGCCGACGTGTACGCATTCGGCGTGCTAATGTTTGAGCTGTTTACGGGGCAACGGATGATTCGCGGGAAACAGCACGCCGAGGTGTTCGAAGAGATTCTAAGGTCGACGGTTCCGCGCGAACCTTTGCAGGAAGCGAAAGTGCCGGATGCCGTGGTTCGCCTCCTGACACGCTGTCTGAACAAGCGGCCCGCGGAGCGTCCCACGGAACTGGCGATGCAGTGCGAGCAAATCGCCAGGGATTACAACATTGCATTGTTTGAACCTCCCCGTGGCGCAGTGAAGAGGCCCAGTGCGCCCGAACCGCTGCCCGGTATTCTCGGCATGCTTCCCCCCGCATTGCAGACGCAGACGGGCCTGGCGGCGGTGGGCGCTGCCTCTGTGTTCGTGGTGGGTGCCATCATCGCGTTGGCACTACGGCTCACGGGGGTTCTGTAACACGTGACCGCGCGCACGCGCTCCGGCAAGACCTTCACTTTACTGTTCGCCGCTATGTTGGCCGTGATCGCTCTCTACCTGGGGTTCTGGCTGTGGCAGAATCGCACGCCGATGATTCCCGGAATGGTGTACTTTCCCGCGGGGGCCTTTCTGGCTGGGCCGGACAAGCATCTTGCTTCGCTCCATGCGTATTATTTGGATCAGAGCGAGGTATCGAACGCCGAGTTCGGCGAATTCTGCCGGGCTACGGGCTGCCGGACTCCGGAAGGCGCGCCCGATTTGCCGGCGGTGAATGTGACTGTGATCCAGGCGCGCGCGTACGCCACATGGCGGGGGAAGCGGCTGCCTACGCAGCTCGAATGGGAGCGTGCCGTGCGCAGTTCTGACGGAGTGCGGTACCCCTGGGGAGACGCCGACGATCCCGGCCTAGCCAACGTACGTGACAACCCGATACTGCTGGAACACAAGGTGATGCCGGTACAAACGTACCGTCCGCTGCCCGCGTATCAGATGATCGGCAACGTCTGGGAAATGGTGGAAGGCCCAGCCAGTCCCGATGAGCCTACCGCGAAACGATTTGACGTAGCCGCGGGCGAGCCGTGGATTCAGATTCGCGGCGGATCTTACACTACGACGCTCGACGAAAGTGCGGCCTTCCGCTTCAAAGTGATTCCGGAGCGCTACGGATCGCCCGAGATCGGATTTCGTTGCGCCCGCGACCGCGATTGAGTCTTGAGTGGGCAGGCTACTCAACCGTCTAGTTCCTCAAGAGCAACATGGTTGGTCGCGCGCGCTGGGCGCGGAGCTTAATTCGCGACCTTGCGGCTCCGGGCCAGCAAATACAAACCGATGGCCTCATCGAGCGGCGGCATCGCGGCCACGCCTAGCGCTTCCATCTTGGCGTTGGACAGCGCCGAATATTTCGGCCGCCGCGCCGCGGTTCGAAACTCCCGCTCATTAGTTGCCTTCAGCGGCGCCTGCACTCCGGCGGCCTTGAAGATCTTGACCGCCCAGTCGTACCAGGAAATCGCCGTACCGCCGGCGATGTGAAACAAGCCTTGCGCTTCGCGCTCCACCAGATCCGCCGTGCGCGCAGCGAGTGCCGGCGCCAGCGTCGGCGATGCGACGTGATCTTCCACCACGCGAACGGGCTGGCCGTCGGCCGCCAGCCGTAACATCAACTCCACGAAGTTTCCGCGCGCGGTATCGAGTCCGCCGGGTCCGTAGACGCCGGAGGTGCGAATCACCAGCGCCGTATCCAGATAGGCACGTGCGTAGAACTCGCCCGCCAGCTTGGAGACGGCATAAGCACCGAGCGGCCGCGCGATGTCCTGTTCCACATAGGGCCGTCCTGCCGTGCCGTCGAAGACATAGTCGGTGGAAAAATGCACCAGCCGGGCATCGATCTGCCGGCACGCCAGCGCCAGGTTGCGGACCGCCAGTCCGTTCACTACGTAGGCGGCCTGCGGTTCCTTTTCGGCGACATCCACCTGGTTGTAGGCGGCCGAATTCAGGACCACCGCCGGATCGAATTCCGCCAAACATGCTTCGACCCGCACGGCGTCCGTGATATCGACGCTGGTGCGCTCGAAGCCCTTGACCTGGTATCCCCTGCGGGTGAACTCCGCCTTCAATTCGACGCCGAGTTGGCCGCCGCTTCCGAAAATTGCCACCCGATCCCTATGCACCTATTCATTATGCCCGAGTGTGCGCCGGTTCTTTTTGAGCCTGACCCGCCACGGCTTGATTCAGCGCGTGGAGTTCCTTGAGCAAGCTGAGCCGGTGCGCCACTTTGATAGCGACGTAGTAGGACTCGGCGCCTTCCGCCGCGCGCACGCAACGGCACACGTCGCCCAGGATCAGGAGGCCGTCCGTTTCCACTTGTACGGCTGTATTTCCGGGTACCGGTGCGTGCGTTCGCAGCCGGATGCCATGGCTGGAGAAATCTTCAAGGGTGGCCTGGATCCCGCCAGTACATTCGCGTCCAAGGATTTTCAGCGTTGCGTGTTGATGTGCCGGGGTTCGGGGCTCGCTGCGGCGTTCCACTGAATTCTTATCGTCACGGTGGAAGAGGAACGTGACCCGAATCTAGCGGAAATAGAAAGCGGCCCAGATAATCAATCCGACCGCGCCGGGAAGTGCGATTTCCAACCAGTTGTCCCGCAAGAACGCCAAAGCCTGCATGGATTTTTCCGGAGCGGGAGCTTCGTCGGCGGGCTGCGGCGCCATTGACGACGCGACGCGACTGCGGAGCGCGGAAGGCAATCCGCTCAACGCGCGTACGATTTCCTGGCGCCCGCGACGGTCGGCGATCAGGATCGTGGCCGAGTTAAAACTGTTGGTGGACTCGTCAAGCTTCTTGCGCAGCTTGGGCGGGACATCGTTCAGTGAGCGGAACACACTTGTCCGTCCGCCTCTAGCGATGAAGATGGTCGAGGTCTTGAGCGTCAGCCGTTGCATGGTCAATTCTCGCCGGGCGCGGCTTTGGCCGTGGGCCGCACCGCGCTTCGATCCACACTTCCCGCTTTCTTAGGTGCCACGGAAGCATCTGAAACCGCGTGGCTCAACGTGACTTCAATAAACCCCAACGCGGCTTTGGAAAGGGCCTTATCCTTCCTATAGATTAATCCAATTTGCCGCACCATAGGCTCGGGGCCCAGCTGGATCGCCGCGATCTGTCCGTCCGCCACCTCTTCCTTGACGTGAGAGGCGGGCAGGAAGCTGATGCCGAGTTCGGCGATCACGAAGCGTTTCATCATTTCCGTGGAATCGAGTTCCATGGAAATCTGGACGCTGTCTTCCACCGGCTCCAGCCATGCGTTCAACTTGGTGCGCGTGGTGCCGGCTTTGGGCAGCAGCAGTGGCACGCCGACCAGGTCTTCAGGACTCAGGAACAGCTTCGCGGCGAGAGGATGGCCGGGGGGACAAACGGCCTTGATCTGATCGGTGTGAACTTTGGCCACCTGCAACCGCTTCTCCGTGACGGGGAGCTGCGTGATGCCGAAATCGGCCTGATTATCGACCACGGCCTCCACCACCTTCGCGCCGTAGGACCGGTCCACCAGGATCTGCACGTTCGGGAAGCGCTTCTTGAATTCGGCGAACACGCGCGGAAGCACGTAAATGCAGGTGGCTTCATTGGCGGCGATCACCAGTTCTCCGCGCGGCACGCGTTCGAGTTCGTTGATGGAATCCTGCGCGCGCTTGCGCAACGCCAGAATTTGCTCGGAGTACTGGGCGAAAATGTGGCCCGCGGGAGTGAGCGCGATCTTGGTGCCCAACCGGTCAAACAGGGACGCGTTCATTTCCTGCTCCAGCTGGCGGACCTGCGCGCTCACCGCCGGCTGCGTTCGGTAACAGGACTGCGCCGCCTTGGAAAAACTTTTCAGGCGAACGATCTCAAGAAAGGTATGGAGTTGATCCAGGTCCATGCGTCCGCGCTCGCCACACCTTCATTATCCCATCATGGGAGGTGCGCCCGCCCGGAGACTCCATGGACCGCACCGGAATGGCCCGCAACGCCTCTTCCGGTCGCGGCGCAGAAGCGGCGCTCCGCTTGTTTTGCACGCTGTCTCAACCGACGGTGCACTTAGCTCGAAACCGGCCTTATGCCGGCGTGCCCTGGAGCCCGCGCTGCGGGGCCGCTTCCACGGACTCGATAAGCTTCGCAGCGTTGATCGGCTTGTTGATAAAGTCATCCATACCGGCCGTTATGCATCGCTCGCGATCTCCCTTCATGGCGTATGCGGTGAGCGCGAATATCGGCGTGCGTTTCCCGCGTTTCCGCTCCGCCACCCGGATGGCGGCGGTGGCGCTCAGTCCATCCATCCCGGGCATCTGAACGTCCATTAGGATCACGTCGAAATTCCCAGCCGCGGCAAGATCCACGGCCTCCTGCCCAGTGTTGGCAACGGTAACCCTGTGCCCTCGCTTTTCGAGTAACCGCGTCACCAGTTTCTGATTCACTGCATTGTCCTCGGCCAACAGAACACCCAGAGGTTTCGCGGCGGGACGGGGACTGGTACCCACCGCCGCCAACATGTTGCCCAGGCTGACAGTGTCGGTGGGCCGGGCCACTCCCGTGAGAGCCGGAGCGGGCACGGCAAAACGCGCGGTAAAGTGGAACCGGCTTCCGCGGCCCGGTTCGCTGTCCACGCCGATGGCGCCGCCCATCAATTCCACCAGGCGCGTGCTGATCGCCAATCCCAGACCGGTTCCTCCGTATTTTCGAGTGGTGGATCCGTCCGCCTGGCGAAACGCCTCGAAGATCACGCGGCGCTTTTCCGGTGCGATGCCGACGCCCGTGTCGAAGACCAGGAACTGCAACATGACTTCGCTCGCGCTGCCGGTAGGGACGCCGGCGACGCGCACCGCCAACCCTACTTTCCCTTTCCCCGTGAACTTGATCGCGTTGCCCAGAAGATTCATCAACACCTGGCGCAACCGGTATGAATCCCCAATCAGCCTGTCCGGCGCGGTTTCCGCATGGACTTCAAATTCCAGCCCTTTGCTCCGCGCGGCAAAGCCGAGTATTTTTCCGACTTCGCCGATGCACTGGCCCAGAGAAAACTCAACCGGATTCAGATCCAGCCGGCCCGCTTCGATCTTGGAAAAATCGAGGATGTCGTTCAACAGCTCCAGCAACGAATGCGCGGATAGACGCGCGGTTTCCAGGTAGTCGCGCTGCTCCGCGGTGAGTTCCGTGTCCAGCGCCAACTCCGTCATGCCGATCACGCCATTCATCGGTGTGCGGATTTCGTGGCTCATGTTCGCGAGGAACTCGCTTTTCAGGCGGCTGGCCTGCTGGGCGTCCTTGAGAAGCCGCTCGATTTCCCGGTTTTGGCGCTGCACGATGGCGTTTTCATGCTCGGTGCGGGATTTCTCTTCCACCACTCGTTGCTTTTCCTGGGAGAGCTGGCGGGTGCGCTCGGTGACGGCGATTTCCAATCGCACTCGCTCGTCTTCCATGTTGTTGGTCCGCCGCTTCCAAATGAGCGCGCCCAGTCCCAGCAAAACCAGACCGCCGACAATCCGGAACCACCAGGAGAGCCACCATGGAGTCAGCACGCGAAAACTGATGCGCGCCGGCTCCACGCTCCACAGGCCTTGCGCGTTGCGTGCCTCTACCTCCAGCGTGTAGCGCCCGGCGGAGAGATTGGGAAAGTTCAATTCGCGGTCGGCGGTTTCCTCCCACTCCCGTGTGGCGCTCACCAGCCGGTAGCGGAACCGCACCGCCGATTCCTGAACAAACGTAAGGGCGGCGAAGCGCACCTGCACCGAATTCTCCGCGTAAGGAATGTCCGCAAGCGCCGCCGGATACAGAAACTTCCCGCCCGCTTTCACCGCCGTGACCACCACGGTGGGCGGAACGTTGGGCGGCGCCGCCGCAGCGGGCCGGTAGCGCGATAAGCCGCGGCTGGTGCCGATCCACAGGCTTCCATCCGCGTCGGCAAAGAACGCGTTGGTGTTGCAATCGTCCCAAATGAGCCCGTCCGAACGCGAGTAGTGCCGCCACGCGCCGTGCTCGAACACGTCGGCGCCGTGATCGGTGCCGATCCACAACCGGCGCCTTTCATCGAACCCCAGGAACAGAGTTTTGTCGGAGCGGAGTCCGTTGGCCGTGGTGAAGTGTTGCACATCCGGCTTCAAGGAAGATGCCGGCTTCGCGGAAGAGGCCGGTTTCGAGAAGGAGGCTGGCGGGAAACTAATGCGCGAAACCCCTTGCGCTTCGCGGTAACCCACCCACAGCGCACCAGCGGGATCCTCCGCAAGGTGCGCCAGCATGTTCGAGTGGAGGCCATCCTTCTGAGTGAAGCGCGTCCATTGTCCATCAGACCAGCGCGCCAGTCCCAAATCGCCCGCCGCCCAGACACGGCCCGCGCGATCCTGAATGATTTTCAGAAACGCTTCTCCACGCGTGGCTCCGGGTGGCGCTTGCCGCTCAAAAACAGCCTTAGCCCCAAACGCCACTGGCTGCGTGCTCCGAAACAAGCCCGCTGCCGTCGCCACCCACACCAGGCCGCCGCGATCCACCATGATGGAGCGTACCGAAACCGGCGGCAAGCCATCGGCTGCCCGCATCACGCGCACTTGGCCTGTACGAGGCTGGAATTGGCGCAAGCCGCCCGGCTCGGCCCCGATCCACAGCGATCCATCCGGATTGGCGGCCAGCGCCCGCACCATTTCGACGCCGGCGACCGTGGAATGCCGCCAAACAATTTCTCCTCCTGCCGCTCCCGGGTAGTCTTTACCGGGTGGCTTCTCTTCCGCGAAGTTCAGCCCAAATTGAGTGCCCACCCACAGGCGCCCCTGCGTGTCGCGAGCGATGGACCAGATGGATTCGCGACTTAAGCCTTCGCTCGCGTTCCAACTCTGCCATTCGTTGTAACCCTGCCAACGGGCCAGGCCCGAACCTAACAGGCCCAGCCAAATAGAACCCTCGCGATCCTGGACCACCGCCGAAATGTCGTTCGTCGTGAGGCCGCGCTGCGCGTCCACAATTTCCCATCCCGCGCCCGTCTGTCGCGCCAGCCCCCGATCCGTGGCTACCAGAAGACGCCCAGAGGGGTCCAGGGCCAGCGCCGGATAGGTATTCTTTGAATCGGCCGGCACCGCCTGCGATTGAAATCGCTGCGCGCCGTCGGGCCGCAGGTACAAAGCCGAGGCGCTTCGCACCCACAGGTTGCCATCCAGGTCGCCGACAATCGCCTCCCAGCGCCCCGCAGGCAAGCCGAGGCTCTGGCCGATCTCACGGGAGAATCCTTTTTCCAGGCGGCACAGGCTGTCTCCGCAGCCGAACCAGACAACGCCGGCCACGTCGGTGTAGACGCTGACCACTTCGCGCGCGGCGCCACTTTCCGTTGGCTGAAGCGAGAACTTCATCCCCTGCGGGGAACTGGAGCCGGTCACCAAGCCGCGTTCCGTCGCCAGGTACAACCGTCCGGAGCGATCCGACGCCATTCCCTGTCTGCCGGTGATGGTGTGGGCAACGCCGAATACGACCGGCTCGAAGTGATCGCCTACGCCGCGCGCCAACCCAGCCTCGGTGGCCACCCACAGGTCGCCCGCGGCGGTTTCATGCAGCGACTCAATGCGTGTGCCGACGATTCCTTCGGCCTTTCCGAACCGCGCAAAGCGGCTGCCATCGTAGCGGTAGAGGCCGTTCTGAGTGCCTACCCACAGGAATCCGGCGCGGTCTTGCAGGACCACCTGCACCGCCAGGTTTTGCAACCCTTCTTCTTCGCCATAGAACTTGAAGCTGTAGCGCTGCGCTGAGAGGCAGGCTGCAGTCACCAACGCGAGGATAAGGAGTGCCCCAGACCGGATCATGAGAATACAGGTACATCCTAGATTCGGCGGTTCTTAGCGGTTTCGGTAGGGTATTCTAGGAGGGCGGGCCTTAGCGAGTGCCACGTGGCCGCCCGCGATATCAACCAATGCAGCCTCGGCCCTCCCAATCCCAGATCTCCAGCGCGGTTCTTCAGGACGCCGATCGCCACCGCGAGGCCTTTCTCCGTGCCGATCCGTTCAAGCACATCGTGATTGAGGATTTCTTCGAACCCTCCTTTGCCGAGCGGCTTCTGGCGGAATTCCCAAGCTTTGACACCAAGCTGGCGCTGAACGAGATGGGCGAGGTGGGCGGTAAGGCGGTCAACACCAAGATCCGGGAGATCGGCGCCACCTACCAGGAACTCTACGACACCATTGCGGGACAGCCGTTCCTGGACTTGATGAGCCGCCTTTCAGGCATCCCCGATTTGATCCTGGACCCCAAGATGTATGGTGGCGGTACGCACGACAACCGGCACGGGCAAGAGCTGGATGTCCATGTCGATTTCAACTATGACGAAGCACGGAAACTGCACCGGCGCCTGAACGTGATCGTCTACCTGAATAAAGGGTGGAAGACGGAATGGGGCGGCGCCATCGAAATACACTCTAATCCACGCGACCCCGAACACGATCGCATTTGCGCCTACGATCCCTTGTTCAACCGCCGCGTGATGTTTGAGACCAACGAACACTCCTGGCACGGATTTCCAAAGATCTCCTTGCCGGAGGATCAACGGCACCTGACGCGAAAATCGATCTCCATCTTTCTCTACACCAAGGAGCGTCCCGCGGAGGAAATCGCGCCGATGCACGGCACGTTCTACATCCAGCGCCCCTTGCCGGAACGGTTTCGCGCCGGCCGCACCTTGTCTGGCGAGGACGTGACAGATCTGAAGGAGCTGCTGGAGCGGCGGGACATGTGGATCAGACAGTTCCACAAGATGGAACTGGAAAAGAACCGCGAGATTGCGGAGCGGGACTCCTGCATGCGCGCTCCTCTCACGGGATACGCGCTGCAACACGCAGCGCCGGTGGGCGTCTTCCACGACCAGTGGGTGGCCTCGCACGCCGAAATTCGAATCCGGCCCGTCGCCCCGGTGGAAGGCCTCCTGCTGCGCGGCTGGCGGCCGGAGAGCGCCCCGGCGGGGCGTATGCGCGTGGCCGTTGGCACGCACTTCACCGAATCCGATGTGAGCGGCGGCAGTTTTGAGATCGCGCTGGATTTGCCGGGGCCCGCGCGCGAAGACTTCGCGGTGATCATCGACACGCTAGCCGAAGGCCGCGCGGTGGATAGTGCCGAGGGCGTGCGCGACCTGCAGTTCCTGATCACGGAACTGCGCGCGCGGCATCCCCTGCTGCACACGTTGCAGAAAATGCGTAGTTGACGAACAGGCAGGAGCCGCGGGCGGCGCGGGGGAGCCCAGGTGCGCGGTTGGCCGAGCTAAACTCACTGGAAAGCGGAAAATGAAACCTCGGATAGCAGTGGTGGGCGCCGGTGCGTTCGGCAAGAATCACCTGCGCGTCATTCATCAGTCGGAACACGCCGAATTGGCGGGCGTGCTGGATCTGGATCCTCAACGCGCCGCGCAAATGGGCGAACCATACGCGGCGCGCGTGTTTCACAGCTTGGACGAACTCGCTGCCAGCGCCGATGCAGCGGTAGTGGCCACGCCCACGGTAACGCACGCGGAGATCGGCTGTGCATTGATGACCAAAGGCCTGGATGTGCTGATCGAAAAGCCCATCGCGGATTCCCCGGAAGCGGGGCGCGCCTTGGTGGAAGCCGCCCGGCGGCATGGCCGCGTGCTCCAGGTGGGGCATCTGGAGCGTTTCAACCCGGTGGTGCTCGCTCTGAGTAAGGCGATCACCAAACCGTTGTTCTTCGAAGTGCACCGGATGAGCGAGTTTAGCCCGCGGTGCCTGGATGTGGACGTGGTGCTGGACCTGATGATTCACGACCTGGATGTGGTGTTGTCGCTGACCGGGGAAACACCCGAGGAAATCCGTGCCGCCGGGGTTCGGATTCTGTCGGAGAAAGTGGACATCGCGAACGTGCGCTTGCAGTTTCCCAGCGGTTGTGTGGCAAACCTGACGGCCAGCCGCGTCTCGACGGAGCGCGTCCGCAAGCTGCGCCTGTTCCAGCCGCACGAATACATTTCGGTGGATTACGGGCGCCAGGATGGCGTGCGTTTCCGCGTGAAGCCAGCGGCGGCCGGCTCAGCCGCGGCGTCCTCCTCTCCGGGAAATATCCCGATGGGCATCGATTTCGCGCAATTGCCTGTCACCAAGGATGAGCCGCTGCGGCTGGAGCTCGAAAACTTCTTCGAATGCGTCACAACGCGCGGCGTGCCACGCGTGACCGGAGAGCAGGCGCTGGCGGCACTGGAGGCGGCGTGCGCGATCCTTGATAGAATCGAGGTGCACGCGCAACTGGTCGCTCGCACGCTCGGTACCGCGTAACCCGAGCCGGGGCGCCGGCATCTTTGGAGATGGGGTGGCCGTGCCGTGAATATGGCCGATACCGGCGATCTGAAGCTGATGTGCGACTGGCGGGAACCGCTTCCGCCGAGTCGAGTAGCCGCAGCCGCGCTCGGGTCGTTGCTATTTCACATATTCGCCTACTGGGTTGTAGGCGTGATGCCGTTTCCCGGCCCAGGAGTTCGCTTCGTCGTCGACGATCTGCGCAAATCGGTACCGCTTTACATGCCTAAGGAATTGACGCAGAGAGACGAGAATCGCGGAAAACTTTCACGCCAACTGGATGTCCGCAGCGCGGCGCCGCCCTCGCCCACGCCGCAGGCCCCGCGCTTCCGCCCCCCGGCACCGCGCGCGGCCACCATTCCGGCCGCAACTGCCATTGAGGCGCCGGATATTGAAGCGTCCGCCCCGCCGCCACCCGCGCCGCCCGGAGGGATCGCGCAGGCTCTGCCCGCCATCGATAAACCGAAACTCACGTTTGAGCCGGTGGGCGCTCCCGGACCATCCAACCGCCCCAACGCAAATCCGAATGCGAACTTGAGGCTACCGCAGCAGCGTCTTTCGATGGACGCATCGGCGCGCATCGTTCCTCCCTCTCAAGGAGGCGGAGGCGTCACCATCGGCGATATCGACGAACTGACCACCATCCCCTCAGCCAATCAAGCGCCTTCGAGCGGCCCGTCGCGCAGCAACCTGCAATTGATGAGTGACCCTCAGGGAGTCGATTTCAAGCCGTATCTGATTCAAGTGCTCACGGCCGTGCGTACCAATTGGCTGTCCGTGATTCCCGAGAGCGCGCGCCTGGGCCGGCGGGGTCGAGTGCTGGTGCAGTTCATCATCGATCGCAAGGGCGCGGTGCCCAAGTTGGTGATCGCCGAGTCGTCCGGCGCCAGCGCTCTGGACCGTGCCGCGGTTGCAGGCATCAGCGCGTCTTATCCCTTTCCTCCCCTTCCGGCTCAGTTCGGGGGCCAGGAGATCCGCGTACAACTGGCATTTTCCTACAACACGAGTTCACGTTGATGCCCGAAGACCTCGCCGGAGGCGGATCGCCCGAATCCAAGGCCGAACTCGCCGCTCCAAGCGAGTCCGAGCCGATTACGCCGTCCCAATACGAAACAAGTTCCCCATCTGAAACATCCTCGTTGCCCAACCGATTCCGAGCCGCCCTCTACATCTACGTGGTACTGGCGGCGTTCGCCTGGTTTACGTTGGATGGCCGGATGCGCGACGCTACGTTATTGCTTCTAGGTGGGTTAGCGTTCAAATCGTGGCTGGGAGTCGTCAAGGATCGCCAGCGCTAGGGCAATGGCGTAAGCATAGTGGGATCGTTTTAACCCATTTCTAAGGTAGTCCCTCGACATACGAGAATCCCCAGACGGAATATCCTGCTGAATACCGGCGGTGTGATGCCAGCTTCTGGCATCCCGGATTGGCGGTGTACGTTTCGGATTGGAAGGGTTTCGTGGAATTACGGTTCCAAAACGGTACGGAGGGCGGTGCGGCGGCGACGGAGGGGCCGCCGCCGCCACTGAACAGGGACAGCAGAATGATGCTCTTAATTGCACATTTAAAAGGAGATGCGCTGCTCGATCCTACGCTTCGAGAATCCACGAGATGCCGCTTCCAGACCTGCGATTCGGATCGGTCTGATGCTTGCCTTAAGGTAAGCACCTGAGAACGTAGCCAGGCGGCCAGGATTGCTGTTGAGCTGGGCAAGGTTAGTGGGGAGGACATCGCCGATATGTTGGACACGATGGTAAAGACGAGAAATGCCGCGACCGGACCGGTCCGGGCGATCACCATGAGCGCGACGGGCACCGCAACGGCGCCGGCGCGTCAGGCGGCAGCACGCGGCAGCTCCACGCGAGCGATGGCGGCCAAGCCGGCCGTTCGCAGCACCGGGATTCACGCGCTGCCCTCGGCCGCTACTAAGAGCACTGCCCGGCCTGCGGTCCGGAGCAAAGTAACGGCGATGAAAGCCACGTCCGCGAACCGCCCGGCGGTAGCAGCCGCCGCGGGAAAAATCACAGCGGTAAAGCGCATGGCCGAAAAGAGCGGGGCGCGCAAAGTTACGGAATTGACAATTGCCACCGCCCGCGCCGGTGCGCAGGAGAGCGCCCGGATAGCGAGGCGCGATAGCGTGGTGCTGGAGCATCTGCCCCTGGTGAAGGCCATCGCCGTGCGCGTGCATGAGAATCTGCCGGTGCATGTGGACGTGGACGACCTGGTGCATGCCGGCATCCTGGGGCTATTCGACGCCGCCAGCAAGTTTAACCCCGATAAACAGGTCGCATTCTCCAGCTACGCCAAACACCGCATCAAGGGCGCGATTCTGGACAGCTTGCGGCAACTGGACTGGGCCTCGCGCGACATGCGCCGCCGCCACAAGCAGGTGGAAAGCGCCACGCGGGAGCTGGCCTCCACGCTGCAAAGAAATCCCACTGAATCTGAGGTGGCGGCAAAATTGGGCATCGATCCGGAACGCTGGCGCACGATGATGATAGACCTGCGCAACGTGGGCCTGGTGTCCGCCTCCACTCGTGCCAACGAAAACGAAGATCTTCCCGCGCCGGATTTCCCGAGCGGCCCGGAGACGCAGCCCGATTCCATGTGCGCGCACGAGCAGCTCCGCAGCACCTTGGGCGTGGCGATGAAGACGTTACCGGAACGCTACCAAAAAGTGGTCTCCTTGTACTACAGCAACGAGATGACAATGAAGGAAATCGGCACCGTCCTGGGCATTAATGAGAGCCGTGTTTCGCAGATCCACAAGGCGGCGCTAGAAAAGATGCAGGTGGCGCTCGAAGCTCACGGGATCCGTTCACCGCAGGCGTTCTGAAGCTGAATTCGAGCAGGTAGTTCAGCGTGAGCTCCGGCGGCAAGACCAGGCGCTCTTTCGCGCCTGATGGCGAAGGAAACCACTCCGCGACGATCCTGCGGACATTCCTCCCGTACGGACCACACCCCGCGTACGGACCACACCCCGCGTACGGACATCTCCGAATATTCCGGGAAGAAATCCTACTGAAGTTGGGATGTCACCGGTGGAGCGTGGAGGTACCGGCATGAGGCGATTCGCACTATTTCTATTTTCCCTGGCGGGAGTGGCATGGGCGGAAACGCCCGGGACCGTGGAGCTGAAGGGATCCATCGGCTATACGGGATTCACGGATGAGTCGCTGATCCACCACCTGCAAACAGGCGCGTCCGCGAGAATCTATGTCACGCGGCGGCTCAGTGTGGAGCCGGAATTCCAGTACCTGCGCCAATCCCGCCGCCACAGCGACGTTGTGATCGTACCCAATGTGAACTGGGATTTCCGCGAAGGCCGGGTTGTCCCCTACGTCACCGGCGGGGCCGGGTGGGTCCGCAGTGAGTTCCGGCGGTTCCGCCCGGTGTTCACCGTCAACGAAATCTTCTGGCAGGCCGGCGGCGGTGTGAAGCTGTACATCACGGATCACTGGTACGTGGCTCCGGAGGCGCGCTTCGGCTGGGAACTGCATTTTCGAGCAGGCGCGGCGGTCGGATATACGTTCCGGCGCTGATGGGCGGCTCTCAGTCCCGCCCCAGTTACGCTTTTCTCCGCCGGTGCGCCAACCGGATCGAAAACCACCGCAGCCAGGAATCCGGAATCGCCCGCATGAGGAGCACCAATATCTTGTAGTGCCGGCCGGGAATCACGAAAACCCGCCCACGCTCGAAACCGCGCAGGGATTCGGCCACGACGAACTCGGCACTCATCCAGAAGAATTTGGGAATCGCGCCGCGGTTCATTTTCAACACGTCGTGAAATTCGGACATCGTGTAGCCCGGGCACAGCGCCTGCATGCGAGTAGGCGAGCCGCGCATAGCCAGTTCCGTCGCCAAACCGTTGGTGAAGCTTGCCATCCACGTCTTGGTGGCGCAGTAGCTCACGTTGGTGGGCGCCTGGCCGAAGCTGGCCACGCTTGCGACGTTAATCACGCCGCAGTCCCCGCTCGGCTTGTTGGCGGCCAGGCTGGCCAGCGCCGCGTGGGTCAGCTCAAGCGTTGCCAGCACATGCAAGCGGTGCATGCGAAGCTGGCTCTCCACATCCACGTCGATGAAGAACCCGTTGGTGCCAAAGCCGGCGTTGTTCACCAGCAGCGCGAAATGCCGGGTGTTCCGGATGTATTCGGCCAGGTGGTGGCGATCGGCGTCATTGGCCAAATCGCCAGGCATGATTTCGATGTCCACCGCGTGCCGTGCGTTGATCTCCGCCGCCAGACTCCGCATGCGGTCCTCACGCCGCGCGGCCAGCAGCAAGTCGTATCCACGCGCCGCGAGCTGGCGCGCGAATTCGGCGCCGATGCCGCTGGACGCCCCAGTGATCACCGCCAGCGGGCGTTCAGGCATCCGTACCCTCTTCCGGCATGCGGTGCCCGCGCGCGGCCCACTCCGCCCCACCCAACACCAGCAGCGACGCGAAAAAACCCAGGAAAATCAGCGTCACCGAATATTGAAACACACCGTACTCGCGGGCGATCTTGGGCTGGAACCACGGCCAGGCGAACGCGATGACGTATTTGAGCAGCTCCATCAGCAGTCCGGTGAAAATGGCTGCGGGAATCACGCGTGAAAGCGGCGGCCTGCCATTCGGCAAGTAACGATAGATCAAGAACAGCACCAGCACCGCCAACGGCACGGCCGCCAGCTTGAAGAACAGCATGGCGAACGCCGCCGCTCCGCCGCCCAGCAACGCGCTGAACGATCCCGGCGGCAGCGTACCGACGCCCAGCGATTGTTGGTTCAGCGCCGTCAGCATCATCGACACCAGCGCCAGGCTTCCGCAAGCGAATATCAACGCCAGACTGACCAACTGATTGCGGAAGAAACTACGGTTTTTCCGGATACCCCAGATGCGGTTCAGCGCTACTTCCAGGGGCTCAAAAACCCCGTTGGCGGTGAACAGCAGCAGGATCAGGGAAGCCAATTCCATGTTCCCC
>CAMAUG010000003.1 GCA_945861255.1 Candidatus Sulfopaludibacter sp. SbA3 | reverse complement strand
CAGCTCTCTGGTGAAGAGGTCAGGCGCCGACGAGACTCTCGCTTGATCCCGCGCGGCGGGGGTCGAGCGATATCCCCTATGCTGGAGGAGATGTCCGAACCCCGCCCCGTTCTCATCTATGACGGCAAATGCGGGTTCTGCCGGATGTGGCTGGATTATTGGAAGCAACTGACGGGGGAGCGCATCGAATATCTGGCCTCCCAGGACGTGGGGCCGCGGTTTCCCCAAATTCCGACCGAGGCGTACGTGCAATCCGTGCAACTGGTTCGGCCCGACGGCAGCGTAGCGGGCGGCGCGCGAGCGGTTTTTGAGTCGCTCGAAAAGCTTTCGCTCTACCGCTGGGTGGCCGGGCCAAGCGAACTGTGCTATCGCTTCATCGCGCGGCGCCGGAATTTTTTCTACCACCTTACCCGGCTCATGTTCGGCGCCCGGATAGAGCCCGCCAGGTTCGCGGCCGCGCAATGGCTTTTCCTGCGGGCGCTTGCGTTGATCTATGCGCTCGCGTTCGCATCGCTGGCGGGGCAGGTGGTGGGCTTGTTCGGATCGAACGGGATTTCACCCGCGGTGATCTATCTGGAATCGATCGCGAAAAGCGTGGCGGCGAACGGTGGCGGCGCCATCCGTTTCCTTGCCGTACCCAGCATTTTCTGGCTGGGGGCCGACGATACGGCGCTCCAGGGAATGTGCTTGATGGGCGTCGTGCTGGCGATCATTCTGCTGGTCACGGGGTTTCAAGGCGGGCGATTCCAGCGGCTCGTCGTGATTCTTCTCTTTTGTCTGTACCTGTCCTTTAGCGCGATCGGCCAGGAGTTCCTCTCCTTCCAATGGGACTCACTGCTGCTGGAGGCTGGTTTCCTGGCGATATTCCTGGGGCGCAATCGTGCGATTCCATGGATGTTCCGGTGGCTGGTGTTCCGCTTGTTTTTTCTTTCCGGCGCGGTGAAGTTGCTCAGCGGGGATAGCACGTGGAGGAATCTGACGGCACTCGATTTTCACTACCACACGCAGCCGCTGCCGACGGTTCTGGCCTGGTATGCCGAAAAATTGCCTTCGAGCTTGCAGCGCGCGTCCACGTTGGCGGTGATTGTAGTGGAGCTGGCCATCCCATTTCTGATTTTCTTTCCACGGCGCATGCGGATGTTCGCGGCGAGTTGCTTGATCGGCTTGCAGGTGTTGATCCTGCTCTCGGGCAACTATACCTTCTTCAATCTGCTGGCCATCGCGCTGTGTATTTTCTTGTTCGACGATCGGGCCGTGGGGCGCTGGATGCCGCAAGGTGCGCGATTGACGGCGATCGAGCCCGGCGTGGACGTGCGTCGCAGACGCGTGAGCGCGCCGCTGATTGCCGCCGCAACGATCCTGACGCTGGGACTCATCCGGCTGGCCCAAACGTTACTTGTTTCAGTTCCCGCGCCGCTCGCCGTGGCAGTTCGTTACACCGCTCCGTTGCAGATCGTGAACACGTATGGTCTGTTCGCGGTGATGACCACCACGCGCAATGAAATTATCGTGGAGGGGTCGGCGGACGGCCTCGCGTGGCAGGCGTACGAATTCCGTTATAAGCCCGGCGCGTTGGGCCGCGCACCGCGGTGGGCCGCTCCGCATCAGCCCCGGTTGGATTGGCAAATGTGGTTCGCCGCGCTGGGCAACTACCAGTCGAATCCCTGGTTTGCCAATATGGCCGTGCGGCTGCTGGAGGGGTCGCCCACCGTCACGGGGTTGCTGGCGTACAATCCGTTCCCGGGGCAGCCACCGCGTTACGTGCGCGCGATGGTGTACGAATACAAGTTTTCCGATTTCGCCACGCGCCGCCGTACCGGAGAATGGTGGACGCGCGAGCCGAAGGGTCAATACTTGCCGGCCGTCGCGCTCCGCCCCGGGCAGGACGAAGGCGAACGGTGAGACCACCGCACTTCTAAACCGGCGCATGGGTGCGGCCGCTTGGTTTCAGGGTTGGGAGAGAGCGGATGGATTTGCCGGCCTTGCGCTCGGCGACGCGCAGGTCGTGGAGGCTCTGGAGATTGAGCCAGAAGGCGGCGCTGGTGCCGAAGAAGTGGGCCAGGCGCAAGGCGGTGTCTCCGGTGACCGAACGCTGGCCGTTCAAGATCTCCGTGATCCGGTTGGTGGGCACGTCGAGCTGTCGCGCAAACGCCGCGGCGCTCATGCCGAGGGCTTTGAGTTCTTCGGCGAGGTGTTCGCCGGGGTGAATCAGGGTCTGGGCCATACAATGCTCCTTCTAGCGAAACGCGCATGCTTCAGTGATAGTCCACGATATCCACGTTGACCGGCCCAGGCGCGCCAGAGGGCCACTCAAAACAGACGCGCCATTGAGCGTTGATCCGAATGCTGTACTGGCCCTTGCGATCCCCCGCCAGATTTTCGAAGCGGTTGCCAGGCAGAACGGCGAGGTCTCGCAGCGACGTGGCAGATTCCAGACGATCGAGTTTCATGCGGGCGGATCGGTCGATTCCAGAGAACGCTTTGACCCGTTTGCCGGCCGCAAAGTCCCTGGTCCGCGAATCGCGGTAGCTGACTATCAAGTTTCAAGATAGCGGTTGGTATGCGTTACGTCAAGCGTAATTGAAGTACGAAGCGCTGTGCTCGGTTCCGATCGATATTCCGGCGTATTAAGGATTTGAAGACTTGGGCCAGCGGCTCCGCGAGTAAACGGCGTACCGTCTTGCGGGAGCCAACCAACGCGTTCCGCGCTTGGTCAGCTTCTCTGGAAAATGCCGTTCCATTTGCGCATTACCAACTCCGCGATGCTCAGCGCGATCGCCAAAGCCAGCAATCCGGGCCACAGTGAAAGCGTCGAAGCTAGAGTGCGGCCATTGGTGTTATAAGCGGACTTGGCGTCGGGCTCGAAGCGGCCGCCCGTAAATTCGGAGACTCGCTTGAGCAGCGCCGGGTTGGAGCCATATTCACTCAGCTCGGCCTCGGGGCGGTAGAGACCGACCTCCGGAAATGCGTGCGATTCGGCCAGAGGGCGGACGCGGAACAAGCCTTGCCGTGCGCCGATGGGAAGACGGCCGCGGTAGACTCCCTCGCCCACTTTCCTGACATCGACCTGCTTTTTGAAGTCGCCTGGACCGAGCGCGTAGATCGCTGGAATCGACTTCGGTTCTTCCACGCCGCCGGTCAAACGGTATTCCACGGCCAGGTCGCCGTTGGCGCTGTCGTATTCGGCGGTGGCGTCGCCGGATTGCCTGTGGGGCAGCAGATCGCGCGAGAGGTTGGTCCAGAATTTATCGAAGCCGGGCCAGGAGACCCATTCGGAGGCCCAGCGGCTCTTGGCGTCGGAGGTGAAGATGGCGGCGCGTCCCAGTCCGTATTGCCAGCGCATCAATAGAGGTTCACGCGCGTCGAAGCGCAAGATGGTTTCGGCCGACGGTTTGGCTTCAAACCGCACGTAACCTTTGAGCGGCGGCGCCGCGGCGAAATCGACACCTTCCAGAATCTCGCTGTGCTTCGCGACTTCCGGCCGGAGAGGTTTTTCCACGGCCGTGGTGCCGGAATGCTCCATGACGTCCTTGAGCACGATTTGCTCCAGGCCTGAAGGCTCCCGGAGGAAATAGAACTTCCCTTCCGCCAATTCCGCGATTTTCTCCAGGTATTCGCGGTGCACGTCGCTGCCCAGGCCGATGGTGGAGACGGTGACCTTCTGGAGCTTGGCTTCGCGCGCCACCGCGTAACTGTTGCCTTCCTCGGAAATACCGTCGGTGAGCAGTAGGATGTGGCGGTAGGTAGCCTGCGTGGGAAGAATTTTTTGATATGCCTCATTGAGCGCGGGCGCGATCTGCGTGCCGCCATCGGGGAAGATTCCGGCGATGATGGCGTTGAGGGCAGCGCGATCGTCGGCTCTGCGGATGGGTATGGCCCAGCGGAAAGAATTGTCGAAAATCAGCACGCCCACGGAGTCGACCGGGCGCAGGTTGGAGACGGCGCCGGTGGCAGCCTGCCTGGCAAGCTCCATTTTCGGGCCTTCCATGGAAGAGCTCTTATCGATGATCAGCACGACGACCGTACCTTCCATAGAGCGCGGCGGTAGTAACTTGGCGGGAAGCGTGCGGTCCAGAGCGTCTTCGGTCTTCTTCTCCGTGTTGTAGACGTTGCTTTCGCCGCCGATGACGACGATGCCTCCGCCTTGCTTGACGTAGGCTTCGATTTCATTTTTGCGCGCGGCGGGGATCTTCTCCAGATCCCAGTTATTGAGCACTACCAATTGATAATCGGAAAGTTTTTGCACTCCGAAGTCCTCGGCACGGCGCACATCGAATTGCGCTGCGGCCAGCGCGCCGGGCAAGTGCCTATCGATGCCCACCGGATCTTGGGAAAGATACAACAGGCGGGGCTTACGGATCATGACGGCCTGGTTGACGCGCAGCTCGCCGGACGCGCCGGCATTCACGGTGATGTGCAGATCGAGCGCGCCCGCCGTGTCCAGACTGGCCCGCAAGCGAATCGGATTGGCGCCGGCCGCCAGCGTGACTTGGGAGGTGCCCAGCGGACGGCCTTCCGCGCTCAGCTCCACTTGGGCGGGCGTGGATTTAGGAGCGGAAACCATCAGGCCAATGGTGAAAGGCTCTCCGGTAAAAGCGTTGGCCGGCATGCTGACGGATTCCAGGCGCAATGCCGGCTGGGGGCGGCCCGCCATGGCGTAGGTGTCGATGGGAATGCCGGATTCCCTCGCCTGCCATGCCGCGCGCGCGATGCTGCCGCGGTTCTCCTTGCCGTCGGAAATCAGCGCCAAACGGGGGAGCATGCCTGGAGGCAGGGTGGCTATGGTTTCGCGAACGGCGGCTTCCAGATCGGTGGCGCGGCCGGCTTCGCCGGAGGTTGAGCGCAGTTTCCAGGGGCGCTGCTGTTCGTTGACATCGGCGACGCGAGTGGCGCGCGCGAAGGGCGCTACCCGCATGGTGTTGGAACCGCGATTGGAGTTCAACTCCGCGGCAATCTTCGCCGCGCGCTCCAGATCGGCCGCCGAAACGCTGGCGGAGGTATCCACCAACACGCCCAGTGCGATCCTACTGGTGGAGATGGAAAGCCGCGGCATGGCCAGCGCCAGCAGGATGAACGTGAAAGCGGCTGCCTTGAGCGCCAGGGGAACACGCCGCCGCGTGCGCGGCCATTCATACCACGCCCACGCGAGCGGCAGCCAGACCACAGCCAGCGCCCAGGCGCGCTCGAAATTCATGAGGCCTTCCTCCATGGACCTTTCAGCGAGGGAACTTTCAGCGAGAAAATATCGATGCGGGGTCGAATTGCGGCGCGCGGTCCAACCCGCAAAATGTGACTACGGCCGTAGAGGAGCCAGTCCGCCAGCAATCCCAGGCCACCCAGCACGGCAAGCCAGGGCCACCAATCCGTGGAGCCCGCGCGGCTGACCAAAACGGGCGGCAGGCCTTTGCGCACGTTCGCCGCCGGCTTCCAGGCGGCTTCCGCCACGTCGGGCAGCGTGAGGGAGTGGATGCTCTCGCGGTCGCCCGTGGAAACGTGCACGTTGCCGGGCGCGCCGGAGAAGAAGCGCAGCGAATTTCCTTCGATGGTGAACGGCAGCGGCCGTTTGTCTTCACCAGTGACTTTGACGGACGCCGGGTCCGCGCCATTTTCCATCGCCACGCTCACGGTCCCGATGGTTCCAGCCTGTACATCCGTGCGGCGGAAGGCTTCCGGCGCCATCCAGCGCAGAATATTCGCCATCAGCAGCGGCGTGACCAGCTCATAGCGCATGGCGGAGCGGATGGGATGGAAGCCGAGCGCGGCCATCTTGAACGTTCCGGGCCGCGCGATGACGATGGGTCCGGCGGAAACTTCGGCCACGGGCTCATCGCCTTTCGCGGCATTGAAGACCTGCGCCGTCGCCAGCTCGACATCGCGTGTGTAAAGGCCCGCGGCCAAAGGCGTATTGCTGTTCCAGCGCTCCAGTTTCGCACGCGTTTGGTTGGAGCGGACGGAGAATGGAGAACCAGCGGGAGGTTCGATCCAAACAATGTGCGTCTCCGCGGGCAGTGGATCAGGCTTGAAACGATCGAAGATTACGATGTCGAATTTTTCCCGCGCGTCATATTGCGGCGGCGTCTTGTAGGATGCCTCTACTTGCGAGTTGCCGTTAAACAGGGCGGCCAGCAAAGTGGGCTGAGTAGAAAACACGCCGACCTTCAGCGTTTTTTCTTCGGGTACGTCGATGGCCGCGCGGTCGTCCTGAGGGAACGCGTCGCCCCGGCTGTTGGTGGAGCGGATCGTGGCTTCGAGGAACGGCGCGCGCGGATTGGTGAAGCCGAACGTCATCTCCGGTTCCTGCGACGCAGCCAGCGTCATGGTTTTGCGGGCCACCGTGGCGCCTCCGAAATGCAGTTCGAGAGCGATTTCCCGTGGACGCGTTCCGTCGTTTTTCAATCCGACAAAGGCTTCCCAGGTGTCCGGTTTCGAGGGCGAACGGCGGAGTCCCAGTTTGCGGATGCCGACGTTTTCACCCGCCGAAGGAACTTGCAGGACGCGCAGATTGGATGGAGGCGCCAGGGACTCGGCTTCGGCGCGCGAAATGCGGCCCGCTCCGGAGAACACGATCTCGCCGGAGTGTCCCTGTAAACGCTGCACGTGCTGTGCGAACTCGATGGCCTGTTCCAGATTGAGCGCCGACGCCGACGGCTGCGACTGGCGAATCGCGTTGAGCAGCGGCTCGCGGCGAGTCTCGAATGGCGTGACCGGCGTGGCCAGAGCGTCCGCGCGCACCACCATCACCCGGTCTCCCGCGGGCACGGTACCGAGATAGGACTCCGCCAACTGCTTGGCCTGATCGAGAAGAATGCCCTGCCGGGCGCGCGCGCCCATCCACGCCGAGGTGTCCAGCAGCAGCACGTGATCGCGGATGGCGGTGGCGTCGCCGCCGAAGCGCGGGCCGGCAATCGCCAGCAGGAGCAGCAAGATGCTCAACAATTGCAGCAGCAAGCTCCAGGGTTGCTGAATTCGGCGGCTGCGCTTCCATTCGCTGGGGACGTTGCTGGCGGTCCAGAAGCGGAGCGTGGCGACTACGTGGCGGCGCTTGGAGCGGTCCAGCAGATACAGAACCACCATGGAGGCGGAGATGACTCCGGCGAGCGCCAGGAATTCGCCCAGGCCGAGATTCAGGAAATTCATCGGTGATGCCTACAGAAGCCCCGATCTGCTAGTGTAACAGGCTGCGGCGGAGGCCATCACCGACTCGCGAAAAATTGCAGCGCGGCTATTGCAGCGCCCCGCTGCGGACCATGGGACCGAAGATCGCATCTTCCACGGGATTGGAGGTCGATAGACTCACATAACGGCCCCCGTTGCGCAGTGCGACTTCGCGGAGGTGCGCGCTAAACTCGTCGAACGCCGCCGTGTAGGAAACGCGCGCGTCCTCGCCGAAAGGCAGTTGCAGGCGCGCTCCGGATTCCGCATCCTCCAGGTCGAGTTCTCCCTCCCAGGCGGGCTCACGATCGTCGTCCGCCCATACGTGGATGAGAATCAATTCGTGCCCGAAGTCCGCCAGATATTGCAAAGGTTTGTCGCAATCCGCTTCATCGAAGAAATCGGAAATCACGATGGTCAAGCCGGCTTGCGGGAACTTAGTGAGGAAGTCCCGCGCGCACTGCAGGAAATTCGTCTTGCCCCCCGGCTTGAGCGCGGAGAGATAGCGCACGGCCGGTTGGAACCGCTGGCGGCCTCCTCCCACCGAGAGGCCATCGCCCAATCTGTCACTGAACGGCTGGAGTGTGATGGAATCGAGCCGCACCAGGCCGACGTAGCAGACGGCCGCCGCGAGTTTCCGGGCGTAGTCGAACTTGGAGAGCGTGCCGTCGCCGGCGCCCGTGGCCATGGACGGGCTGACGTCGAACAGGATGCGGACAGGAATGCGCGGCTCCAAATGGAACACCTTTAGGAATAGTTTTTCCAGCCGCATGAAGGCGCGCCAATTGACGTCGCGGAGCTCATCGCCGTGATGAAACTGGCGATGGTCCAGGAACTCCTGACCCGCGCCGCCGAAGCGCGAGGTGTTGTCGCCGCCTACCAGGCCGCCCAGCGATTTTTGCCACTGGATGGTGAGACGCTCCAGTTTTTCCAGGAGGCGGGTGTCGATGAGGAGGTCTTCAGCCATGGGTGCGCCAGGGTGTTGCCGTTTGACTCCCCCTACTTCGCGGCGGCGCGGGCTGTGATGCTCGGGATGATTTTGCCGAGCACGGTTTCCGGCGTCTGGCCGTCGGCATGGGCGTCGAAGTTCAAGATGATGCGATGGCGCAGCACGGCGCCGGCCACCTGCTTGACGTCGTCAATCGAAAGATGCACACGGCCTTTCATTAACGCGAGTACTTGTCCGCATTCCACAAGCGCTTGCGCGCCGCGCGGAGAAGCTCCGTAGCGGATGAACTTGCGGGCCAGCTCGTGGCCCTGGTCGGCATCGGGCTGCGTGGCCATCACCAGGTCGATAGCGAAATCCTGCACGTGCGGAGCCACCAGCACATCGCGCGAGATGCTCCGTAATTCAAGGATCTCGCCGTGATTCAAGACCACGCCCACCGGTGTTTCCTCTTTCTGAATGGTCCGGCTGACGATGGTGTTCAACTCATGCCGCGCCGGGTACTTCACCAGGATCTTCATTAGAAAGCGGTCGAGCTGGGCCTCGGGCAGCGGATAGGTGCCTTCCATTTCGATGGGATTTTGCGTCGCCATGACCAGGAACGGTGCTTCCAGTTGATGCGTTTCAGTGCCCGTGGTGACGGTGTGCTCCTGCATGGCTTCAAGCAGCGCGGATTGCGTTTTCGGGGTAGCGCGGTTGATCTCATCCGCCAGCACCAGGTGCGCGAAGATGGGGCCGGGCTGGAAGCGCAGGCTCTTGTGGCCGTCCTCGGTATCGATAATCATGCTGCCGACGATGTCCGCGGGCATCAGATCCGGCGTGAACTGGATGCGGGAATATTTCAGGTGCAAGACGCGCGCGAGCGTCCGCAGGAGCGTGGTTTTGCCCAGGCCCGGGACCCCTTCCAAAAGCACGTGTCCGCCGGCCAGCAGGCAGATCAGGACGCCGTCGACCACATCCTGCTGGCCGACAATGATTTTTCCAATTTCGTCGCGCACCCGGTTGAGTTGCGTGGTGGCGAGTTGTAGGGCGGTTTCCGTGGGCACAGTCTACATCATAGCGCGCGTGGATGGGGTGGCGTCATAAGCGATGATTCTGGCGGAGGAAGAGGGATTCGAACCCCCGAGCGAGTCACCCCGCTAACGGTTTTCAAGACCGCCGCCTTCAACCACTCGGCCATTCCTCCACTTCCTATGGTAACGAATTTCGGGGGATCGGCCTTCTCATACCATCTCGGAAGCATTGTGCCCCGGAGTTTCGGACGGATTGCGGTTACTCCCACTCAAGGTGGGAGCGCAAATGGATCTATCGCGTGGAAAGTGTGTTATCAGTATGGTGGGGTGGCTGGTGGTGTTGGCGCTGAAGGCGTAGTCGTGAAATCGTGAACTAGACTGCACTGGATTCGCTCTGCAACTCAGTCACTCATAGGCGCCCTCAGTCATCCCCGAAAAAAACTAAAGATGATAGTCGAACTCCAGTTGGATGCGGATACTTTCCTCGCGAGCTTCCGCGAGCAAATGCGCAAAGCGCTCGCTTGCGAGCTGACCGAAGACCTTCTCGATTTGAACCCCTCCGACAGCGTGCCCGGCGAGCCTTTCATCATCGTCGGATATGAGGTTGGCAAGTCCACGCTCCGGCGCGCCAAGATCCAGACTCAGGCCTGCATCCACCAGGCGGATATCCAGACCGTCACCCTGCGCCCCGTCAGCAAGCCACAGCTCGTCCAGGACCTTGCCATCCATATCTCATGGGTGAAAGACATCCGCGCGGCCAATACGCACAAAGCCGCCGCATTCCCGCTTAACCTGTCTCTCGTCTTTGAGCTGTCCATGGATTGCGCGAACCCCCGGGTCCTCTGCTTCAACTATGTCGGCCTTGACCAGATTCCAGCCGGCGACCCCATCGCTCAGAAGTTGGCCGGCAAGATACACGGTTCCTGCATCTGGCTCCCGATTGACCGCGTCATAGGGAGCTATATGCCCAAAGAGATGAAGCTGATCAACGGCCATCTCTCCATGACCGAGAGCCGAACATGCATCGCCGTCCGCCTGGAATTCTGGGACCAGGCGTGGGGCGCTGCGACCGGAGATCCCTCCCGCTCGCTCGCCTACTGGGAGTCCTTCTGTGACGGCAACGTCATCGACCGGCTGCAGCAAGACGGTGGGCGCGCCGGATGGAACCTCTTCCTGGATCACCACGCGATCACCAACTTTGTAAAGGGGGAGGTTCTTTCCAGCCTCAAGGGCAAGAGCGGCATCACCATCACGCGCCAGCCCAAAGCCGAGTGGTTCGACTATGTCCAGATAGGAGCGGCGAAGCTCCCCGGTTATGCGCGCGTCCACGTCGACTTGGAGGTCGAAAAGGAGAACGCCTGTTACTGCTTCACCGAGGACCTTGATGTCTCCGCGGAGATTACCGCCGACGTTTACATCTCCGTGCCGAAGCTGGATACGGTTCGCATCGACATCAACTCCAACGTCGCGCCGAACTTCTGGGACGCCTCCTGCTGCATCCTTACCACCGCGGCCTTCTGGCCCGTCCTCGGCTTCGGGCAGATGGCCACGGGCGCGGTCACCGGCTCGGAATACATGGCGGGCTTCCTGCCGTTCGTTTCGTTCATCGCCGCGATCGTCAAGGTCAACGACGTCCACTTCGACGCCAAGGGCAAGTGGGTCAAGGACCCTGACGACGACGATCACGCCTACACGGAAGACCGCCTGTTTCTCCCCGCCGATCCCAACTTCGGCCAGCTCACGCTCAAGGGCTCCAAACCGCTCAACGATGGCTCTTCGCTCCAGGCTTCCGGGCTCTTCCTGTGGGGCTCCATGCAGGTCTTCTCGATGCTGCGGCCCGTGCTGCAGGATCCACTGCTCGATCCGTTCTGCTGGGAAAAGGCAGGCCGCTGCTCAAAGCGGGTCGCCGCCAACAGCCGATTCCGCCTGTACCCGGTCAACCCGCAACATTGGGCGCTCCTCCACGTGTGCGACGCCCGCATTATCGACGACCCCTATAACATCTATCACCTGGACGTGCAGAAGGAGGAACACGGCTTCTACGACATCGTCCTGACTGTAGACTTCTGGCGCATGAACCCGGATTTCTGGAAGCCCGGTAACAGCTACCCCTGCCGTGTCCTGATCAAGACGACGGGCGGCGTTCGTATCGTTACACTCAAGCCGCTCTCGGCGCTCTCCGAGGAGCAGTTCCAGGCGCTCGCCAAGCAGGCCGCGTTTGAATTCGTGAACAACTGTTACCTGCCTCGCCACCGTCTCTTTGAAGAACTTGATTGGCCCATCGAGCAGCTCATTGAGCAGCCGGGGCTTCATTACTTACAGGTGCGGGCGGCCGGCCTGCCTCCAGGCGAACAGGTCGGCCTTATCGGCCGCAACGGCGAGGAAATCGGCCGCTTCATCGTCAACCGCTCCGGCACGCTCCTGGTGAGCGCTCTCTCTCAGCAACCCGATGGGCAGGGGCCGGCGCTCCGCCTCCGCCGTTCCGCAAAGGGCCTGGTTGGCCCGGCAGCGCTCCCGGGCCGCATGCAGACTCTGTCACACAATCTGTCGCCCCAGATACCGACCTTGTTGCACCACCTCGACCCTCAGATCCCGCTCGAAGGCGGGCATGGAGGACACGCCCCGGATTCGGGCATGCTGCGCAAGATCTGCCCGCCCGATGCGCTCGGTTCCCCGAAAGACATGGTCTCCATGTTTGAGCGGCGGACCGCTCTACAGGCTGCCGCGCTGGAGAGAGTTGGACAACATGAAGAGAGCGGCCGCGGTGTCATCCTCCGCCAGACCATGCTCGGGGAGCGTGGGAAGATCCGCCCGCGGTCGGCCGTCCGCGCGCTGGTGGGTTCAGGGAAGCAACTCTTCGTCGTGACGGACGGACTGGTGGAAGCCTACGACTTGTCCGATTCGCATATGCCGGTGCTCGCCGGCGCATGGCAAGCCGATGGAGTTCGCGGCGCGGTCGTCTTCGAAGAGAAACTGCTGCTCTGGGGCGACCCAGGCATTTGGGTTGCGGAGGACGGCCCGCCCGGTCGGCGGACCGAGCCTTTTTCGCGTTGTGAAGCGGATGCGGTGCGTGGTGCTGTCGCGGTTAGAGGACGTCTATTCGTCCTCCAAGGCAAGGAGTTGAGAGTCTACGATTCACAACTCTGCGAGGCGGCCCGGCACGACGCGGGCGGGGCGGAAGAGGTGGCGGCAGCCGGCGGATTCGTCGTGCTGCGTGAACGGGAAGGCCTGCGTGTCTTCGACGGCCGGCGCGGCCCGGAGGAAGCGCCAGTTCACAGTGATTGTTGCTCGGGGGGCATCACGAAGCTTGAGACTCCGGCGCTGCCGTTCGGCGGCCCCGCGATCTACGCTCTCGGATCGGAGGGCGGCCGGCTCCTGCGCCTCCGTGAATCCGGCCCACCGGAAACAATGGCCGAGTTCCCCGGCGGCGCATGGTTCGCAGGCGTCGTTCGCGCCGGCCGGATCCTGGCTTACACATCGGACGATGGCCGCGTGATCCGCCTTCTTGAACCTGGACGGACAGAGCAGAGCGAATAGTCAGCCCCCCGAGGCAGAGGCTTCCGGATCGGATGTTCCGCGCGGCGTCGTCCGCGCGGTGCGCGGCTACTCCCACTCAATGGTTCCGGGCGGCTTGTTGGTCAGGTCGTAGAACACGCCCGCGATGCCTTCCACTTCCATCAGCATCCTGGTCATTGTGCCCAGCAGCTCCGCGGGGATTCGAACTGCGCGGGCGGTCATGCCGTCCACCGAATCCACCGGGCGCAGCACCACCGAATCGGGGCGCGCCGGGATGCCTAGGGGGATCAAGACGACGGGGAATTGCCAGATTTCTTTTTCGAAGCCGGAGTTCACGCACAGGTTGCGCACGATGGCGTCTACGCGGCGCAGCCGGTCCATGCGATCGGCAGTGAGATGCGCGGGCGCGATCCTGAGAGCGCTCATCGGGCGGCAAGTGACGGCAGTGCCCACGATACGGTTCACGTCCGTGCGGCTGTTAATGATGGCGGCTGCGTCTTCTTCACTGGACGGCGGCGCGTCGAGCGCCAGCACGGGCTTGTAAGTACGAGAATCGCCCTGCACGCCTACGGAACTCACCGGAATGATCCACCCATTCCCGGTTCTCTGCGGCGCGGCGATTTCATCGGTGCACAGGCAACGGATTGCGAGTCCCGGCCCCGGGAAGGGATGGCGTTCCAGCAACTCCGGCGCAAGGCCGAGCTGCCGCCCTATCGCGCGGACTTCATCCTTATAGAACTGGGTGAGCGGTTCGATGATGCGGCCCGCTTCGATCAGTTTTTGGATCCCCTCCACGCGGTTGTGATGCGTCTTGATCAAATCGGCCTTGGCGCTGCCGCCGGATTCGATGGTATCGGGATAGATGGTGCCTTGGCCCAGGATCCATTGGCCGTCCAGGTAATGCTCGCTATCGAGAATCTTTTCCTGCACCTCCACGAATTTTTCGCCGATGATGTGCCGCTTGCGCTCCGGTTCGGTGGCGCCGGCCAGTGCGCCGAGAAAGTCCTGCCGCGCGTCAACCACTTGGAACGCGCGCGCGCCGAGCCTGGCGAAATTCTCGCGCACGAATTCCGTTTCTCCCTCCCGCATCATTCCCGTGTCCACGTAGGTTCCGTGCACGCGCTCCGGCCCCAGCGCCTTCAGGCACAAAGTGTAGGCCACCGTGGAATCCACGCCCCCGCTGACGAAGAAGAAAATGTTGCGATGCGCGGCCACCTGCCGGATGTGTTCTTCCACGGCGAGGATCTGTCCGGCGGGGTCCCAGTCCTTTTCGCAGCCGCAGATCTCAAACAGGAAGTTCGAAAGAATCGTCTTGCCGCTCGGCGTGTGCGCCACTTCAGGATGAAACTGCACGCCAAAGATTTTTTGCGCCGCCGATCCCATGGCCGCGACGGGGCACGTGTCTGTGCGCGCCAGCACGTCGAAACCGGCGGGCGGCACGGTGACCAGATCGCGATGGCTCATCCACACCTGTTGGCGTCCGGAGACGCCCAGAAAAATGGTCTCCTCGCCGGCTAGATCGAGCTGCGCGAAACCGTACTCGCCGCGTTCGCCTTTCGATACGGTTCCGCCGAGCATGTGCGCGATCAACTGCTGGCCGTAGCAGATGCCGAGGACTGGAATTCCGGCCGCGAGCAGCGCCGGGTCAATGGTGGGACTGCCCGAATCGTAAACGCTGGATGGACCCCCGGAAATGATGATGCCTTTGCGTCCGGCCAGCGCAGCCGCCGGTGTTTCGCTGGCGGCGACCTCCGCATATACGCCGAGTTCGCGGACCTTGCGCGCGATGAGGTGGCAGTATTGTCCCCCGGCGTCGAGGACCGTGATCTGAGGTTGCAAGCTACTATTGTGCCAGAGCGGGTGGAGCGCGGCTCGCCTTTGGTAGTGCGCTAACCCCGCAGCGGTGCAATTGGGAAAACTAGGCGGCCAAAAGACCGCTGAGCGCGGTCCCGAATACTACGCAGAGATCAACGCGCAACGTAAAGTCCGCACTGGTGGCCGTCCAAAGAATCCGCCCGAAGCAACACACGTTGGCGAGATTAAAATTGGCGAGCTTATCATTCCTTGCGCCGTCTTGGCGGATGGTCGGCGGGTACTCTCGCAGCGCGGAGTCGGGCGCGCCTTATGGCGCTCCCGCCGATGGCGAAGCCCGGTACAGCCCCGCCGAAGTCAAATCCGTCGAGGTAGTCCCAGTTATGGGCCGTCCCGACCCGGAGCGCATCTGCACTTCGATAGTCGAGCGGTCCAATCTTTCGCTTCGCATGGGCCTTCGGCGCTTCACGCGACTGACGAACGCCTTCAGTAAGAAATGGGAGAACCACTGGGCAGCGGTCGCGCTCTGGTACTGCTGGTATAACTTCGGGCGTGTTCACAAATCACTACGGATGACGCCCGCAATGGCTGCCGGGATCTCGGATCACATCTGGAATGTGAGAGAACGCCTGGAGTTCGCGTGATTTCTATGCGCGAGACGCTTCTTCTTCGAGCAATCGGGGATCGAAGACTTTTGTAGTGGCTCGCTCAAACGCATCTCTAAGCAAAGTTCTAACTGATGTCCAAGCACCGGCGATCAAGGCCTTCAAAAGCATGCATGCCAAAATGACAATCATTACGATAGAGCCGCCTACGATATGTCGTGCTACGGCGTCCATGGCACGTCCGTGGAAGGCTTCCATGGCAGCACGAGTTCCCTCCGGTAAGGACTCCAAGGATTTAGTCCATCTCGAATGCCAAGTTAGGGGATGAACCTGTTCAGTGATGCTCCAGCGCACGATTGTTAATACCAATTGGAAGAAGGTCAGCCGATGAGCATACCGTATAAAACCATTCATGGAATTTCGTAATAGCTGATAGGCCGGATCTTCAAACGCGATTTGACCATGTGCGGCGTAATCGAATAACTCATCTCGAATGATGAACAGTCTTTGTCGAAACTCATCGGTTCTAAGATCTGTCCGCCAAACTAGCGCGATCACTAGAAGCAGAGCCAAAGCGCTGCCGGATTGAAAAATTAGGGACAGAGTTGAGGCATTCATTTATCATCCTCCCGAGTCAGTCCTTGCGACGTTAAATTGCTCGATCGTCTACTTGGATCGATCAGCAATTCGAGTTCCGTTACCCTCGCTCCCAAGCGCTCCCTCGTTTTTCGGTGAAGGACGCGCTCCCTAAGATAAAGCGCTACTCCAGTTATAGCAAGCGTGACGCTTACCGTGTAAACCATCCTAATATCAGCAAAGAGTCCGAACCTGATGTTCGCGTCGGATTGTTTGCCAGCATAAGCCTTAAGCGCATCCGTGATGAACCAAACGCACGTGCATACGCCTGCCGTTACGATGACGAAGCGGGCATTGCTGCCCACTAAACCGAATATCTTGCCCCAAAACCAACGTCCGAATGGCTGAGGTTTCTGTTCCGGCGCGGATGGCTTCTTTGCCTTGGCCATGCCGCCGATTATATATCAATAGCCAGAGGGACACAGATTTAGCGCACTACCTCGCCTTTTGCTGATGTCGATGCCGGTTCAACATCCCCTGCGGGATGCCAGGAGAGAACATACCGGCTATGATGTTTAGCTGTGTTCCCGAGAAGATCGGCGACTAGACACAGGGAGGTCAAGATGCACCGCCAGTCCTGCAACGCCGCAATGGCGTTCGGCCTAATTTTTACCGCGACGACGCTGACATTTTCTCAGCCGGCCTCTGAAGGGCCTCATTCACCAGGTTGGTTTATGCGGGGATCAGCCCCTGATCCGGGTGGGCGCTTGGCCGTCGGCCCGGGCGGACGCGTCCTCATGCCCTCGGGCGGCATCGGAAGCCTTCGCGGTGGGGCGCTCACCGGCTGTATGGCGGACGCCGCAAATTTCTGTGCCGGACAGACGGGTTTGGGCGCCCGCGGCTGCTTGACGCAGAATACAGACAGACTATCCCTCGGGTGCAAGACCGCGCTGGCTGCTCTTCCGCCCCCCACCGTTAGCTCTGTGCCGCAGTGCGGCCACTCGCCCGTTTGCGGCAATCGACTGGGCGGCGCGCGCTCCGAGTTACAGCGCGTCACGTGGAAACAAACCATGGGGTACACCTACACTTATCCCGTCGACATGCCCCAAGGCGGTGGCGGAGTCTCGGCGATTCAAATCGATTCGAAAGGGAATATGTGGGCCTTTCAGCGCAACGCGCCGGGACAACCGCAGTTGTTTAAATTCGGCCCCGATCGCAAGCTGATCTTCTCGGTGGGCGATGACGTGATCGGCCACCAGGAAAAGGCGCACGGCATGGCAGTCGACGCGGAAGACAATGTCTGGATCTGCGACGCGAATGGTTCCACCATTATGAAAATCAGCCCCCAGGGAAAGCTCCTGATGACGCTCGGCGTGAGGGGGAAAAGGGGCGATTGGGATGAAGCCAAGGGACAAAGGCTTCTCTGGCAGCCGCTGCAATTGGCCTTCGGCCGCAATGGGGATATCTATATCGGTGAGGGTCATGGGAACGAGAGTCCCAATGACACCGATTTGGATGATCTCGCCAATAATCTAGGCGCCGCGCGGGTGCTCCACCTGGATAAGACCGGAAAATTTATCAGCCAATGGTACGGAAACAGTGTAGGACAAGGAAAATTCAGCATGGTCCATGGCATCGCCGTGGACCCGGGGAACGGCAACGTGTGGCTGGCCGACCGGGAGGAATATCGTCTGGTGGTCTACACCGCCGACGGCAAGTTCGTCAAAACCGTGCAGATGAGAAACCTCATGTGCACCGTCGCGTTCGACCCGAACGGGGACCTGTGGGTCGCAAGCGGCCAGGATGGCCAGCTCTTGAAGATCGACCGGAATGGCAACGTGCTGGGCGCCGTAGGTAACGGAATGGGTTTTGGAGAAGGCGAATTCATCGAAAGCAACTACCTGACTTGGGATAAGCAAGGCAACTTGTATACCGGAGATACCAGCGTTGGCCGGGTTACCGAGATGGTCGCGCCCAAGAAGAAGTGACGGTTGCCGGAGAGAGTCGCGGACGCGGACTCAACTGCCGCCTACTGCTTCGTCATGGCGACAGCGGACAAAACATTCCACTGGAACTGCAAGAACTTGTAAAGCGAATCTTCGGGCAGGCGCTCCTGATCGCTGTGCGCGGCGAAGCCTTTGGCGGCATCTTCGGCGTCCGTGATGGACCCGACGCCGTAGCACTGCATCCCTTTGGCGCGCAAGAAGGCCATGTCGGTGGCGCCGGTGCTCATCTGCGGAATGGTCGGCACCTGGAACACGGTGCGGTTGGCGGATTCGATGGCGCGATAAATTTCAGTGCCGATGGCGGACGGCTGTGCTCCAGGGCGCTCGTTCTTGCTCTCCGGAATCACGTCAATGCTGGGATCGCCGATCACCTTGCGTATCATGTCGTAAAACGCCGGCATGTTCTCATCCGGCAGAGCCCGGATATCCAGCGTTGCTTCCGCCTGCGACGGGACGACGTTAATCTGAAAACCGCCCGAGATGATGTTGGGCGAAATGGAGGTGTGCAGCATGGAATAATTGCCAGGGTCATGCTCGGCCAGATACTCGCGCACCGCGGGAGCTTTGGCTGCGTCCAACAGACCATTGAATCGCTCGGCTTCCTCGCTTGTGCCAAGCGTCGCCAGTTTTTCGAAGTACGTGCGAGTGGTATCGTTCAACCGCATGGGCGGGTCCCACATCGCGATCTTCTCGACGGCTCGCGAAAGATGCACGATGGCGCTGCTCCGCATGGGCCGGGAGCCGTGGCCGGCGGGGCCCTTCGCCAACAGGCGCGCGCCCTTGGGCATTTTTTCTCCGGTTTGCACCAGCGCGAAACGCACGTGTCCATTGCGGCGGACCACGCTGCCGGATTCAGCGAGGCAGGCCTCGGCCTCAATCTCGGGCCAACGCTCGTTGACCAGATATTCGATGCCGGGAGCGGTGGAGGCTTCTTCACCCGCTTCCGCGACAAAGATCACGTCGCGATCCAGAGCGACGTTGCCGCGCTTGAGCAACAGCAGCGTCGTCATGCCTGCGGCAACCTGCCACTTGTTGTCCAGCGCGCCGCGGCCGTAAACATATCCGCCGTCGCGCGTGGCGCTGAACGGCGGGAAAAGCCATTTTGAGGGATCCACTTGCACGGTATCGGTGTGGCCCATCAGCAGGATGGGGCGTTTGGAGCCGTTGCCTTTCATCCGTGCGATCAGGTTGGCGCGCGCGGGGTCCTTGGCGGCGACGGTGACCGGAATGCCCTCCGCTTCCAGCACGCCCTTGATGTAGTTCACTGCTCTGGTCTCGTTGCCGGGAGGATTGGTGGTGTCGATCCGGATCAGCGCCTGAAAGTGCCGCAGAAGCTCGTCGTTCGCCTTCACCCAATCCACGCCCTGCGCGCTGGCGAGCGCCGACCATGCCAAACACAACGCGGCCAGCCCGCGGGATCTCGGAATTCGCATCATAGTGAGATTGTATACCTGAAGCTGTCCGTGAGTATAATGCCGGCACGACCCTATGTTCGGCCTCCAAAACGGTTCGCGAAGCTGCCGAATCGAATTCCCCCAAAGCGGCGAGAATCAGTATCGTCACCGCTGCCGTAGGCGTCACGCTTTTGGTTTTGGTTCCGCCAATACTACTGCCTTATGCGGGCGGCTGAAGGCAGGCGGCATTCAATAGAGGAACGTCTCAGTATACCTGTAAGGCGGCTGCGTTGTTCCTGCCGCGATGCGGTTTGACCACGATCTCGACATCCTGATTGAGCGCAACCAGGAAACGCAGCAGACGTTCGACGGAAACTGCCGGAACTCACCGCGCAGCATTTTTGAGACTTCGGGCTGTGTGACGCCGAAGAGATCCGCCGCGTCAATCTGCTTCAGGCCGCGTTCTTTCATGCAATAAGCTGATAGTGGCAAAATGAATAGACATCCTCATGCGTCCCACTGCCGCCGTATATCTTGCTTTCTGTTCCTTGTCCGCTGCTGCTCCCAGCTATTACAAGGATGTATTGCCGGTCTTGCAGAAAAGGTGCCAAGGGTGCCACCGGCCGGGTGAAGCGGCCCCAATGTCGTTGCTCACCTACGAGAGCACGCGCCCTTGGGCCGCGGCGATCAGGCAGGCCGTACTATCTCAAAAAATGCCGCCGTGGGACGCCGATCCGGCACACGGCAAGTTCGCCAATGACTCCAGGCTGACCGAGTCGGAGAAGGAGATTCTAGTCTCCTGGGCGGATGCAAAAGCGCCCGCCGGACGGGTTGAGGATGCGCCGGCCCCCAGGATTTTCGTCGAGGGCTGGAACATCGGCGTGCCCGACCTGGTGGTGGAGATGCCCAGACCCTATCTGGTTGCCGCCCCCGGTACGCTCCCTTACATCCGGTACATCCTGCCGCTCAATTTCAAGGAAGATCGCTGGGTCAGCGCAGCGGAGATCCGCCCCGGCAATCGAAACGTGGTCCATCACGCCACTGTCTATCTGCGTCCACAGGGTAGCGTCTGGTATGCCGACGCTCCCGCCGGCCAGCCGATTGAAAAAGTCGCCAAGGCCGGCATTCCGGGTGTTCCACTGGTGAGCTACGCACCTGGCGTTCCCGCCACTGCTGCAGTTCCGGGACGGGCCAATTTGGTGAGAGCCGGCACGGATTTGGTTCTGGAGGTGCACTATACTGCCAACGGCAGACCCTCCATCGACCAAACCAAGGTCGGCATGGTCTTCGCAAAGGAACCTCCCAAGGAGAGCATGGGCGGTTTTCTGGTGGCCAATGCGGGTTTTGTAATCCCGCCAGGCGCCGCAAACCATGAGGTGAGAGCAACGTATACCCTCACCGAACCGGCGCGAATGGTCAACCTGGCGCCGCACATGCATCTGCGCGGCAAAGACTTTGAGTACACCGCCAAGTATCCTACCGGCGAGCGGGAGATCCTGCTGAAAGTGCCGCGCTATGACTTCAAATGGCAGCACACCTATACGCTCGCCGAGCCCAAGCTTCTGCCCGCAGGCACGGTGATCGAATGCATCGCGCATTTCGACAATTCCGCGAACAATCCATCCAACCCGGATCCGAAATCTGAGGTCCGCTGGGGCGATCAGAGCTGGGAGGAGATGATGATCGGTTTCATCGGCATCGTGGTGGAGGCCGAGATGCCGGACCACAAGCTCGATCCGCTTTAGGGGCGCCGTGCCCGGCCTTCCATATACGCGCGTTAGCCCAGCTGCACGCCAAACGCCGAGGCCCTGGAAGGTTGCTACACTTTGCCGCTGTTGGGCAGGGCGCAGGCATTCGCGAGTGTCACTTTTGCAACGCTCACCGACCAACCGCTAGGAAGTCCGTGAGTTCTCACGGCTTAACCACGGCGCGCAAATACGCCAGAATCGCGCCCAGCTCCGCATCGTTGTACGCGCCGATCGCGGAAGAATGCCGCCACGTGCTGCCGTTTGCGAGCCTTACCGAGCCGGGCCCGGCACTGCGCTGCACGGGCGGGGCGGCCGTCAGATCGTAGAACACCGTTCCCTGCTTGCCTTCGCTCAACACAAGGACAGGCATGGACTCGCCGTCGATCGTCCCCGACTTCACGTTGGGCGCCGCCAGCGCCTTCAACGCGGCGGCGGAGGATGGCACGGTCGCGATGGGAGCCGCCACCGGGATTCCGAACCCTCCCACTTCGTGGCACGTGGCGCATCGCCCGAAACCACGGACGGCTTCCTTGAATAGCGCGGCGCCGCGCGCCGCTTCACCAGTGATCGTGGGCGCGGCGGTTGCTGTTCCAAAATCCGAAACATCGGGGGCGCTGTTGCCGTTGAGCGTGGCGACGTAGGCGACCACCGCGACGAAATCCGAGCGCGTCAGAGTTGTGCCGAAAGGCGCCATGCCCGTACCCGGAACGCCGCGTGTGACCACGTTAGAGATATAGGTTTGATCGAAGCCCCGTCCCGCCAGGCGTGGGGCGCCGCCCGCATTGCCCCGGACTCCGTGGCAGTATCCCGCCGAGCAGGACTTGGCAAATACCTGCTCGCCCTGCCGCAGCACGTCCGCCAGATTCTGCGCCTGCGAGTATCCTCCGAACAACAACGCCATCGCCGCCAGGGCTTTCATCGCGATCCCTCCGGCAGAGCGAATACCACCAGCGTCGATCCCAGCCGCCAGTCCTGCTCCGGAAACAGGCCCAGAACCAACGCCCCCACCACCGTGCGATGGAAACCCGTCGTAGTGGCGATGTACTGCCGCCCGTTGACGGAATACGAGATGGAGGCGCCGCGATGACCGGCGCCGGTTTGGTAAGTCCACAACTTATTTCCGCTCTTGGCATCCAGCGCGAAAAACTCGCCCTCCGGGTTCCCGGTGAACACCAGGTCGCCAGCGGTGGCCAACATTGAGGCCAGCAGCACGTATTTGTACGGCATGCTCCACACGCGCTTGCCGGTCACCGGATCCCAGGCATCCACGTGGCTATAGGTGGTGCGCCCCGGAGGCAGACGGAACGGAAACGCGGCATTCATGAAGTCCCGCCCTTCCTCCGGCGGGCGGTCGTTCGGCGTAACGTCGTTGCACATTTCATTGACCGGCACGTACAGAAAGCCGGTGCGCGGGGAATACGCCGTGGAATTCCAACTCTTCGCGCCGGCCGCGCTGGGGCAGAGCGTCGTGGTCTTGCCCATTTGCGGTTCGTTGCGGCCCACCAACTTGCCGTCTTCGGTGACGCCGGTGATCCAATTGCGGACTTCGGGAACCGAAAATATTCCCAGAAACTCGCCCGTCCTCCGGTCCAGCAGCACCGTCAATCCGCTCTTGTTCATGTGGACCAGCGCCTGCCTCATCCGGCCCCGGACCTCACGGTCGATCAACAGGACTTCATACGACGAATCGTAATCCCACAGATCGTCGGGGACCTCCTGATAATGCCAGCGCAGCTTGCCCGTATCGGCGTCCAGCGCGACGACGCTCGCCGTATAGAGATTCACGTCCTTGCCCTTGTCGGCGCCAACGGGGACGCGCTCGGCGTCGTAAAAATCCGCCGCCGCGTTGCCGGTTCCCCAATAAACCAGGTTCAGAGCTGGATCATAGGAGCCTGTCAACCAAGGGGAGCCGCCGCCGAAAATCCAACTGTCGCCTTTCCAAGTCTCATTCCCCTTCTCACCAGGACCTGGGATCACATACCAGCGCCACGCCACGCGTCCGTTCTTCGTGAAGAGGGCCGTGATGTAACCGCGATGCGCGTTGTCGCCTCCGGTTCCTCCCACGATGACTTTATCCTTCACCACCAACGGCGCGGCCGTGATGTTGCAGCCGCACTGCCGCGTGTCATCCAAAATGACCTTCCACATCAGCCGGCCCGTCTTCTGATCCAGGGCCACCATGGAATTGTCCTTGGTTCCAAAAATGACCTTTCCGTCACTCACCGCCAGCCCGCGGCTTCCCACAAAACCCCGGATGGTGGCCGGTGGTTCGGGATGCTGGTATTGCCAGATCAGACTGCCGGTGGCCGCATCCAGGGCGAACACACGCGCTCGCGCACTGATCAGGTACATGACGCCGCCGGTGACAATCGGCGTCGCCTGGAGGTTTTCCGCATAGTCCCCGGTCTGGAACAGCCACGCGGGCGTCAGGGATTTGACGTTCGTGGTGTTGATCTGATCCAGGCCGCTATAGCGCCACGAAGATTGCGTGCCGCCGTAGTGAGGCCAATCGGCGCGCGTCACGCCGGCATCCTGTGCCAGCGCGGAAGAAATCGTGAGCAGGAGGGCCAGCGAGAATCGCATGGTGACTATTATGCCACCGCGCGGCGTTCTTGGAGTCATCTTCGCGGCAGGAAAATCGATGACCAACCACCCGGTGCGGAAACTTGCGGGAGTTTCTGGACAAGCCTCCAGGAATCAAAAGGTTTGCCTCTAGAATGGCAAAAATGGGCAAGCCCGAGGGCCCGTCCCCATGGTAAGCCCGCCCACAACGCCCGCAATCGCTCCTGGAGCGTCCTAGGTACCTACAAACCGAAATGGGCCCTTCTTGCCGATTCTCCGGACGCTGAAAATCAACCCTGAGATGCCACCAGAGCCTGATCCAGGTCCCACAAAATGTCTTCGATGTCTTCCAGGCCGACCGACAACCGGACCAGGTCCGTGGTGACTCCGGCGGCTTCTTGTTCAGCGCGCGACAACTGCTGGTGCGTGGTTGAAGAGGGGTGAATCACAAGGCTGCGCGCATCTCCCACGTTGGCCAGATGACTGAAGACTTTAAGGCTGTCGATGAACTTCTTGCCGGCCTCGAAGCCTCCCTTGATTCCGAACGAGAACACGGCTCCGCCACCCTTTGGAGTATATTTCCGCGCCATTTCGAAATACGGGCTCGACGGCAGCGACGGATATTTCACCCAGGTCACCAGCGCGTGGTTTTCAAGGTGCTTCGCCACGGCCATCGCGTTGGACAAGTGGCGATCCATCCGCAGGCCGAGCGTCTCGATTCCTTGAATGAACTGGAATGCGTTAAAAGGGCTCATGCAGGGGCCCAGGTCGCGCAGGCCTTCCACACGGCAGCGGATAATGAACGCGATGGCGCCGAACACCTCGCTGAAATTCATGCCGTGATAGGCGCGCGAAGGCGTATTGATTTGCGGATGCTTGCTCTTGGACCAGTCAAACTTACCTGCGTCGACGATGATCCCGCCGATCGAGGTTCCATGCCCGCCCATGAACTTCGTCAGCGAGTGGACCACGATGTCGGCGCCGTAGTCGATGGGCCGGCAAACGTAGGGAGTGGCGAAAGTATTATCGATCACCAATGGAACATTGGCGTCATGAGCGATCTTCGCCACCGCTTCGATATCCAGCACGTTGCCGCGCGGATTGCTGATGGTCTCCCCGTACAACAGCTTGGTATTCGGCTTGATCGCCTTGCGGAAGTTTTCCGGATCGTCCGGTTCGACAAACGTAACGTCGTAGCCGAACTTACGGAAGCTGACGTCAAACTGAGTATAGGTGCCGCCGTACAAGGTGCTGGCCGCCACAATGTGATCGCCGGGCTCCATCAAGCTGGAAATCGCAAGAAACTGCGCGGACTGGCCGCTGGCCACGGCCAAAGCCGCGACTCCGTTTTCTAGTGACGCGACGCGCTGCTCCAGCACGTCCGTGGTCGGGTTCATGATGCGCGTATAGATGTTGCCGAACTGCTGCAATCCGAATAGCGCCGCCGCGTGCTCTGAGCTATCGAAGACGAAGGATGTGGTCTGGTAGATGGGCACCGCGCGCGCCTTGGTCGTCGGGTCGGGCGCATAACCGGCGTGGAGACAACGGGTATGAAAGCCTAGAGGACGTTCGGGTTGTTGGGAATCTGACATGGGGCGATTCTATCGGAAGAACCCATCGGCAGTCCAGTTCCAGCCCGCACCGCGGCGCTTCCGGCACCGTGGTCTGGTAGCTGTGTGCCTGGCTTCAATTCACTGGTGGGAAATTGGGCTCCGCGCGAGGCAGTCATAGGCTCATTTCTTGCCGCGGGCATCCAAACACGACCGATCAGCGCCGCCGCCACCCAGGAATTCGAGGGCGCCGGCGTCGATGGCGGTTCCTGCCGTACTACGAACCTCGAAGCAACTCGCGTGGACATATTGATATGCCGGAGTCAGGGGATATCCGTCGGCGGTGCCGGGATTCGTCCCGAAGTCGCGCGCCGGGGATTCGGGCCGCAGGTGGTAATCATATGCGCCCGCGTCGACAAATAGGCCGTCGGCATTCAGGTTGTGAGACAGCCGGGCATTGGCCTGGTTGATGATCGTGCCTCGCCCCGCGAATATGTTGTTCTGGACAACGGCCGGCGCCGTACCGGTCCCCGTCTTGATGAACACTCCTCCACCGCGGTTGTTTACTACTGTATTGTTAATGAAATACAGCGTGCTGTTGGCATTGCTCGCGCCTTCTTCGGCGTAGGCAATCACGGCGTTGTTTTCCGAAAGCGGCCCCTGTTCAATTACGTTACCAATCACGAAGGAGGGTCCTCCATTTGGCAGATCGAGTTCGTAGCTCGACGTCCCGGATTCTCCTGTCAGACGGTTGTACAGAATGAAATTCTTTAGCGCACGCGATTTCACCAAGTGTCCGGAAATCGCGTCATGAGAATAGCTGAACCGTAGCGTGAACTGGGCAACGTGCCCGATGTAGATGTTGTGCGAATATCCGTCGCGGTATCCGTTGTCCCCGAACTCCGTGTTCTCAATGAGGATATTGCTGGAAGGATCCTCTCCCGTCAGAATTCCCTCCTGATTGCCGTGAATGTAACAATTTCGCAGGATCAGGTTAGAGCCTTCCTGCCGTATGGCCGCGCCGTTATGACTGGGCACGGCGGCGCCTGTGAGCTCGACGTTTTCCACGGTGGTGTTGCTGCCGGAGATAACCCAAATTGCTTTCCCGCCGGCGTTCCGTCCGGCCGCGTCGATCTTCGGCCGTCCATTCACGCCTACAATCGTGAGACCGTCGGTCTTCCAAGCGCAAACATCTCCTCTGTAGGTGCCCGCGCCGTCGATCTCGATTCTATCCCCGGAGGACGCGGCGGAAATTGCTTGACACGGCGTGTGGTACTGCCGTCCAGGGCCTACGCGAAGCGTGGCAGCGCCGGCAACGCCCAGGATAAGGGTGAACGCGGCAATCACGTGCCGTCCTTTACGCGGGCCTTTCATTTCGGCCATCCCTCCTCTGCCCGATTGTAACTGCACCCGTAAGCTCGCGCTAACCCAACTTCCGGGGTTCCAAAGGGGCGCTGTGGCTTTTTTCGGTCCGTTGGATGGTTGCTGGATGTCAGCCTGCGCGTGTTGATCGCGTTCTCGGGGAAGTAGCGCCGTTGTCCCCAGCGGGCTAACGCGGTTGGCCGATGTATCGCTTGCGCATTTTCGCCACGATGGTGAATTCCGGATCGACTACGTTGGAGATCTCGTACTCCATCCCCTGGCCCATCAGAAGGCTGGCGCCCCGCTCGTCGAAGCCGTAGCTTTCCATCAGCCAGCGCATCAACTCCGTGGTCGCGTGCTGCAAGGCTTCATTGATGGCGCGTGAGCTGCCCAGCACCATGATGAAGTCCTGGTTCTCAAGGCGCGGCCAGTTGATCTTCTTCTTTTTGATGAGATCGACGGAGAATTCGACGTCGAGCGAGGTCTCGACCGCGCTGCCCACCACTTCGCCATCGCCCTGCCGCGCGTGGCCGTCGCCCAGAAAGAGCAGCGCGCCAGGCTCGAACACGGGCAGCATCAAAGTGACGCCGGCGCCCATGCCGTTGTAGTCCATGTTGCCGCCGAAGTTGTCCGGGAAACCCGTGGGGTAGGCGGCCTTGCCGGGGGGAGCGGTGCCGATACAGCCCAGCATGGGTCGCAAGGGCAGCTCAAAGCGCGGTCCCTTGAACTCGTCCGGATTGGGGTAGGCTACGCCTTTTTGCTTGTCGATCTGCCAGGTGGCAATCTTGGGCTCCCGCACTGCTTCAGCGCGCAGGAAGGCCGGGTCCGCCGTGTACGGGGCTAAAAGCGATGCGGACCAGCCGGTGGTGCGGTTTGTCTCCAACCGCAGCAAGCGCACCACCAGAGTGTCGCCGGGTTCTGCGCCTTCAATGTAGAAGGGACCGGTCTGCGGATTGGACGGCTGCCCGCGCTGCACACCTTTCGAGTCGACACCGCGCGCGTCGATGGTGTACGTGATCACACGGTCGCCAGGCTTGATACGAAGCGCGGGCGGGTGCGCGCCCGAAAAGGTGTTGTAGAATTTTGTGGGCTCAAACCGATGGGTTTCGGCGAAACCGGTGGCAGCCAGTGCAAGCGTCAGTAGCAATCTCATGTTCATGTCCTCTCATCTCCGCGGATTCTTACTTGACCTCGACTAACTCCACCGCTTCCTTGCTCGGACCTTCAATCATCACCGCACGCCATTCCCCCAGCCGGTACGGGCGGCCCAAAAACTTGACGCCCTCGCGCCGCAGCTTGGCGATCCACGAGTCGAGATCGTTCACGCTGAGTCCGATGTGATCGGTGACTTGACCGCGCGAAGGAACCAGCGCGCGCTCACCCTGCCGCGCATACCACGCGACGGCGACGTCATCGAAAGTCACGCCGGCGCGCGGGACCCTCCTGGTCCCTTCTGGCACCAGGGCCGGCCAGCTGAACGCGCTCCGTTCGGTTCGGCACTCTGCTTCGCCACGCGCGATTTCTCCCGCCCCGCTCAGGTGCTTTCGATACCAGTGGGCCGCGCAGAAAGGGTCCTCCTGATACAAATGAACGTGATTGAAACGCTCCGCCGGGAAGTTGCCCTGATACTCGACGATCACTCCATCCGGTCCTTGCAGGTAAGCAAATCCTGGGCCGCCTTGTGGTTGTATGCCCTTGGCCTTCGCTTCGGCGATCTGCTCTTTGGTAAGGCCCAACACGCCTCCAACGCCTGGCCATGTGTCGCTGCTGACGAAGGCTTCCCCGGTAGACCGGTCCGGCGCGGTGTACATGGGCAAGAGTTTCACCTCGCTGGTGTTGCGGTATTTCTCCAAATTTCTCCGAACGTCGGTCACATGCCAACCGAAATGCCAGATCGCGCTCTGCGGCCCCGTGGGTGGCGGAGACTTCACGCGGTTGAACAGAACATAGACGGCGCCGCTCTTCAGCGCGGGCGACCCGGCCACCACGGCCCTCACCGTGGAGGGGAACTGCCGAGTGTAAAAATCAATTGCTGCGTCGGGATTAATCGAGTTCAAATGCAGGTGGTGAAAATGCGGTGCCGGTAAGGACTGACCCTGAACCGCAGTCAACGTCAAAAACGATACAGCAAGAATCAATCTGCTCAGTTTCATGAGATCACTCCGCCGTTGTCGTCCGGCGCCAGACTCATGATACACCGGACAACTCGCGGCGGTTCTGCAGTGCGTCCAGCGCTCTGGGCACACGCACAATCGGCCCGTAATTCCTGGATTCCAGGCTTTCGAGCCGCCGTGCTTCCGCATGCGGCGGCCGCCGATCCAGCACCTGGGTGCCACCGGTGCACTAAATCTGTTTTTATCGCATAATATTGGGCAGGTCCCAGATGACCAGACTCGGCATGACTGCGGTGAACGCCGTGGCGATCAGCGCGTTCTTCTTAGCCGCGGGGTCCGCGCAAACTGACCCGAGGGGCAGGCGTCACACCCTGTTCGGTACGGTAGAAAACATCAACGAGTTTGCGCAAAGCCTCCGCATAAAGCAGGAGAAAATAGCGGGCTACTCCGAAGCCAGGCTTGCAACGTACCGCGTCGAAGATGCCTCAATTCTAAAGAAGCTTGAGGTGGGCGACCGGATCGTCGCGGCGATATATGAGAAGGATGATGCGCTGCACGATATCCGCGTTGCCCGAATTATAGACTCTCCTCCCGATCCTCCCTTGCGACGGAAATAGCCGGCTGAGTTTTGAGTCCCGGACCCAGACTGGCGCGCACCACAGGGTGTGGCTTCACCTTCAGGTGTTAGGATCAATATTTCAGGACGGGGAGTCAAAATTTGGAGGAACAATCCATGCAAGATGATAATGACCTACGGCTCGATCCAGGCCCCATTCTCCAGACAGCCTTCGCTTTTTGGTCTTCAAAGGTCCTGCTGACCGCCGTTGAGTTCGGGGTATTCACGACGCTTGGCGATCGCCGCGTCATAGGCGCGGAACTAGGCGCGGAACTCCATCTGCACCCGCGTGGAATCGGCGATTTTCTTGACGCGCTGGTTGCCATGCGCTTCCTCGAGCGCGAGGGAGACGGCCCGTCCGCGAAGTACTTCAACACGCCCGCGGGTGCGCTTTATCTTGATAGCAGCAGCCCTCGCTACATCGGCGGCTGGCTAGTGATGCTTAACGCGCGGCTTTTCAAGTATTGGAACGACCTGCCGGAGGCTTTGCGCACGGGAAGTCCGCAGAACGAGGTGAAACATGGCCAAAAGGGCATGTTCGAGGAGCTCTATGCGGAGCTTCCGCGACTCGAACAGTTCATGGGCGCCATGATCGGACTCTCGCGGATCAACTTTGAGGCGTTCGCCGCGAAATTCGATTTTTCAAAGTTCAACACTCTTTGCGACATTGG
>CAMAUG010000002.1 GCA_945861255.1 Candidatus Sulfopaludibacter sp. SbA3 | reverse complement strand
CAGGCGGCACGGCGATCTACCCCAGGATCTCTTGGGAAATCCGGGGCATCGAACAAGGGCTGAAATCGATCCGGAACTTTCAAATCGAAAAATCCCAAAACACGACTTAACAGCCTGTGCTGCTATGGCTTGCCGCCCATCCAGTTACTGTTAGCCGGACACTACTGGTGCTGCTATGGCTTGCCGCCCATCCAGTTACGGTTAGCCGGACACTACTGGGGGAGGATGCACCATTCGCCGGGAGGCTGGTGGGAGGCGTATCCTTGGCTATGTGGCTCGGCGTGGTCACTTGCGGACGCCTGCTGACTTTTTACCGGCCGCTGTAATAGATAGTAAATGAGTTTCCATCCGCTGGTGTACGGAGGTTGCCTAATGCTTCGTTGGTTGCACGCCGACCGTGCTGCGCGGTTGACCGTAATTGGTCTTGCCACTTTGCTGTGCTCACTGCCGGCATGGAGCCAGCAAGCCCCGCCGGCCGATGTGCTGGCGGTCCGCATCGCCGATCTGAATGCGAGGCTGGAAACGCTCACGAGCTTCGTTCCCGACGCTCCGGGTGTGACCCAGTTGCTCGCCGAGCGCGGCGGCCTTCTGCGCGACTTGATGGGCACCGATCCCCAACACGCCGCCGAACTGCGACTTGCAGCACCGTTGGCCGCCCGGATCAGGGCCGCCTCTCCCCAAGCCGGGATCGAAGAGGAAGGCGATTGGGCAGGCTCTCTCGCCGTGTTGATTGAGGACGCTTTTTCCGCGAGGCGCAGCCGGCACCGCTATGTTCTGCACGCCCCGGGGGAGGATTTGGAAGTGTTTTTCGCCTCGGGCGCCGCACCGGCTTCTTCCGCGAGACTGGCGATCCACGGTATCAGGCTTGAAGGCAGGATCGCGGCCATGCGGATTTCGCCTGAGTTGCCGCCGGATGGCGACGTTGCGGCCGCCGTCGCAGCCGCCCCAGGTCCGGAATGCAGCACCTTAGGCGTCCAGGACACCGCTGTGATTCTGGTGACCACCCCGTCCGAGCCGGTATTCTCCGCCGGATTCACACCTTCCTATTTTCAGCAGGAATTTTTCGGGGCAAGCTCCGGATCGCTGGCAACGGCTTCGCTCAACAGCGTTGTGCAGGAAATGTCGCACGGCCAAGCCTCGGTCGCGGGCCAGGTATTCGGTCCATTCGCTTTGGCGCAAGACTACAACTGCGATCAATTCAGCGCGTTGCTGAGCGCGGCCATCGCGGCGGCCGACTCCTCCATCAATTTCACGTCGTACCGGCGCATTGTGGTGGTGTTCCCCGTTTCCACGTGTTCGTACGGCGGCCTGGGAACCATCGGCTGCCGGGCGCAATCCACATCGGACGGATCCGTGATTGCCTCCGTGAGTTGGTTGCCCATTTCCCACGGCGATGAAACGCAACTCGCGCTCGGCGTTTTTGCGCACGAATTTGGACACAACCTCGGTCTGCATCACGCCGACTCCGACGATTATGGCAACGTGCCCCTGGGCCGGTTGGGAATAACCGGGCTCAGCGAAGAATATGAAGACCGGTTTTCCATAATGGGCTTGAGCCGGTCGTTCAGCGGGCAACCGATTGCCGGTCAGTTCGCGTCCCCCCACAAGAGTCTGGCGTTGCGGTGGCTGGGACCGGGCGCGTACCAGGAGGTGCAAAGCAGCGGGGCGTTTACTGTCGTTCCCTTTGAGAATTCGAGCGGTCTGCGCGCGCTGCGGATCCTCCGCGATCCCGCCACCAGCTCATGGCTCTGGCTGGAGTACCGGCAACCGCTGGGAGACATAGATAGCACCCTGGCACTCGTGCAGACTACAAACATCTTTCAAGGCGCCTTGATCCACTACGAAGACGCCTTGATCGAACCGACGCGTTCCAATTTACTGGATTTCACTCCCTCTTCGATTCCCAACAATTTTAGGGACCCCACGCTCACTCCCGGCAATTTCTGGTCGGACCCTGATTCCCTGCTGCGGATAGCCGTCACCGGCGCCAATTCTTCGGGAGTCTCCGTGAACGTGACCTACGCGGCCGCGTGTGCGACGCTGGGTGCGTCGTCCACGTCCTTCACGGAGCTGGGCGGGAGCGGGACTATCACAGTCACGGCGCCATCCGACTGCTCCTGGACGGCGTCTTCCGCGTTTAGTTGGCTAACTTTGACGGGCGCCACTTTCGGGCAAGGAGACGGGACGGTGACCTTTACGGTTGCCCCCAACGGCGCGTCGGACCAACGCAACGGCTATATCACGGTTCAGCGGCAGGCGATCCCGTTTGTGCAGCAGGGCGGCGGACGGACGGTGATCAGCGTGAACCCCCGGCAAGGCTCCGGCGCTTCGGGCGAATTCACATTCATCGTAAAGGACGCGTCCGCCTACCAAAACATCGGCAGTGTGGTGATCGCCTTCTCGGATCTGTATGAGTTTTCACCGAACACCTGCATGCTCCTAGTTTCGACGTCGGGGACGGCATCCCTGCGGGATGATTCAGGACGGGCCTTCGTTTCGGGCGGCATCAACCTGCAGGTCCCCGGCGCGAGCAAGGCCAACAGTCAATGCACGGTGTTCTCCACGGGCAGTTCGGTGGTTGGCTCCGGCCCTCAGCTCACCATCACACTGCAACTCGCCTTTGCGCAATCTTTCAGCGGGACACATCGGATCATTGGCCGCGTTTCCGGCGTAGCGGATGTCATCCCGCTGGGGATGTGGACCGTTTCCAGCGGCTGCGGGTACGCGCTGGGGAGCACCGGCCAAAACTTCACTTCCGCAGCGGGCACGGGTTCCGTGAGCGTGCTCGCGGCGGCGGGCTGCGCTTGGGCGGCGGCCAGCAACGCCACGTGGATCAACGTAACTTCCGGAAGTCCGGGAACCGGGAATGGGCCCGTCGGCTACTCCGTGGACGCCAACGCATCCGTCTCGCCCCGCGTCGGAACCATGACCATCGCCGGACAAACGTTCACGGTACAACAGTCCGGAAGCGGTTCGTGCAGTTACACGCTGTCGCCGCCGAGTGCGACCTTCAACCCGCCGGGAGGCAACGGCTCGGTTGCCGTAGTGACGACCGCCGGTTGCGCGTGGACCGCGACCAGCAATACTTCATGGCTGGTGGTGACCTCCGGGAGTTCTGGAAACGGCAACGGTTCCGTGGGGTACTCCGTGAGTGTAAACGCAACCGCCGGGTTACGGACTGGGACGCTGACCATCGGCGGACAGCCGTTCACCGTACAACAGTCCGGCGGCGGCTCATGCAGTTACGCGCTCGGCTCAAACAATGCGACGCTCGGGGCAGCGGGGGGCGCCGGTACAGTTGCGGTTGTGGCGGGGGCTGGCTGTTCTTGGACCGCGGCAAGCAACGCCCCTTGGCTGACCGTGACGTCAGGGAGTTCCGGAAATGGCCACGGTACGGTAGGCTACTTCGTGTCCAGCTTGACAGCCTTAACGTCGCGGACCACTACGCTCGAAATCGCTGGGCTTCCGTTCACGGTTGAGCAAGACCCCGCATTGGGTGGATCCATCGGCCAAATCGCGTCGGGCGGCACATGGAAAACGACACTCACGTATCTTAATTTGGGATCGGTGGCGAGCGGAGCCTCCATGAGCTTCTTTGGAAATGATGGAAACCCGCTTAACCTGCCGTTGACGTTTCCGCAGACTCCATTAGTCGGGGACACGACCACGGCCGTTCTCACCCGTACTCTGAACCCTGGCGCGCAGCTGGTAGTGGATAGCACGGGTCCGGATAGCGCACCCACCATGGAAGGCTGGGGACAACTGCAGCCAACTGTCGGCATCAAGGCTTTCGGTATTTTCAGCAACCCCACCTACAAGTGGGAAGCCGTAGTTCCCTTGGAATCGCGCGATGCGGGCAGTTACATGCTGGCCTTCGACAATACCGGCGTAATCACGACGGGCGTGGCGCTGGCGAACCTCGTTGGCTCGGCTGCCAGCGTTCCCGTGATTATCCGGGGACCTGGGGGTAACGCCGTGTTTTCCGGCCAGATTGCCCTGCCGGCGCGCGGACACACCGCATTCATGCTGGTGGACCGGTATCCGGCGACGGCCAATGCGCGCGGCGTCATTGAATTTCAAACGCCGGTGGGAGGACGAATCAGCGCCCTGGGCCTGCGTGTCAATGGTCCCGCCCTCACAACCCTGCCCGTGCTCACTCCCACCACGTCCGGCGGCGGCTCCATCACACACGCGCTGTTCAACGGTGAGTGGACCAATTCCTTCACTCTGGTCAATACCGGGAACACATCGGCCTCGGCCACGTTGAGCTTCTTCGATCAAAACGGTAGTGCCCTGACGGTGCCGCTCTCCCTGCCGCAAAGCGGAGAATCGCTGAGTGCGAACTCGCTTACGCGAACGCTGGCGGCGGGCGCATCGCTATTGATTGAAACCGTCGGGCAGGCGTCCGTGCCGGTGGTTGTGGGTTCGGCGAGGCTAACCACCAACGGAAGCGTGGACGCGTTCGGCATTTTCCGCTGGACGCAGTTTAGTCAAGAAGCGTCCGTGCCGTTGGAGCAGCGCGAAGCGGGCTCGTACGTGCTGCCATTTGACAACACGAGTGGATTAACCACCGGCCTGGCGCTCGCCAACGTAGCCAATGTAGGGGCGGGCGTGAACGTGGTCATCCGCAACGATGCGGGAACGTTGCTGCAGAGCGCTGTCATCAACCTCCCGGCGAACGGTCAAACGTCGTTCGTGCTTCCCGATCAATACCCATCGGCGGCGGGAAAGCGCGGCACCATCGAATTCATCACGCCGCCCGGCGGCCGCATCAGCGTCATCGGCCTCCGCGCCGGGACCGCTGGAAACTTGACGACAATTCCCGTGCTGGCGAAGTAGAACGCCACGGCGCTTGACTCCCCCGCGCCATCGCGGTACAACAACGTTCATCCCCCTGATCGAGCCGTTCATGAACCCTGCCCCTGGAATTCGAATGGAAACTGCGCCTGCCCCTATGCAGGAAGGGATCGTTTTGCAGACAATGGCGCACGAGTTGCGCCAGCCGCTGAGCGCCCTTGAGTCCATCGCGTACTATCTCGGTATGGTGTTGCCGCATCGCGAGGCGCGCGCACGCGAACAAGTGGTACGGATCCGGCAGTTGATCGAACAATCCAACTGGATCTTGTCGTGCGGGCTGCGGCTGACCGTCGACGATCCGCCTTCGCCGGAAGCGATGGATCTGGATGAAGTGATCACGCAGGCCGTGGCGGCGCGAAGTTCCAGCGGCGAACCGCATACCATGTTGAACCTGGCAGGCAACCTGCCGCTGGTCCAGTTCGATCCCGAACAGGCCCGAGCGCTTATGGCGAATCTACTGATGCTGGTGGCACAAAACGCCACGCCGCAGCATCCCCCGCGGGTCCGCACTTGGACCGACGGCGCGGTGTTTGTCGAGTTCGCTACTTCCGCGCCGGGCCACGGCTCGGAAGCCTCGCTCGGCGCGGGCGCCGCGCTGGGAGTGGAGAGCGCGCGGCGCATCGTGGAAGCGCACGCCGGGGCCTTCGCCCTGTACGCCGATCCGGCGAGTGGGATCCGCGTACAGGTGGTGTTACCATGAATATTCCCCTTCATGGCTGTCGCTGTACCTGACATCCTCGCTCGTATTGTCGGCCAGAAACGCGCCGAATTGGCGCACCTTTTTTCCACCCGCGCGGAACTGGAACAGCGCGCCGCCCGGCGGGCGCCGGCACGCGACTTCCGGGCAGCCCTGCTGGCGCATCCGCCCGCCATCATCGCCGAGGTGAAACAGGCGTCCCCCAGCGGCGGCGTTTTCGCCGGCGAATACCGGCCCGCCATGATCGCAAAATCATACGCCGCGGGCGGCGCGGCGGCGCTGAGCGTACTCACGGACGCGGAATTTTTTCGCGGTGGGCTCTGCGATCTGGGAGAGGCTCGCGCGACCGTCGACATTCCCGTCCTCCGCAAGGATTTCACTGTCGACGATTTGCACGTGGTGGAAGCAGCGGCCCACGGCGCGGATGCCATCCTGTTGATCGCCGCGATTCTGAGCGTGGTTGAGATGCGGCGCTTCCGCGAGCTTGCGGCGGGCTATGGCATGGCCGCGCTGGTGGAAGTGCACGACGAGGTTGAATTGAATTCCGCCATCGATTCCGGCGCCGCCATCATCGGCGTAAACAACCGCAACCTGCATACGTTCGAGGTGGACCTGGGCACATCCCTGCGGCTGGCCGAGAGAATTCCACCAGGCGCCGTCAAAGTGGCGGAGAGCGGCATTGGTTCGAAAGAAGACGTGCAGTGTCTGCGCGCCGCCGGGTTCGACGCGTTGCTGGTAGGCGAACATCTGATGAAGGCCGGCGATGCCGCCGCCGCGCTGCGGGCGCTACGGTCATGATGGTCAAGATTTGTGGGATCACGCGCCGCGAAGACGCGCTGGCCGCCGCCGAGGCGGGAGCGTCCGCCATCGGCTTCATTTTCTATCGGCCCAGCCCGCGTTACATCGAGCCGTCGAACGCGGCCCAAGCCGGCGAAGGCCTGGATGTGTGGAAAGTGGGCGTGTTTGTGGATGAAACCGCCGCGTCCGTGGAGGCCGTGGTGCGCGCGGCCCGTTTGGATGTGGCGCAAGTTTACGGAGGGGAGACTCCACGGGACGTGCGAGTGTGGCGCGCGTTCCGCATGCCGCTTCCTCCGGGAGATAGCGCGCTGAATGATGCCGATGCCGAAGCCGTGCTACTCGACGGTCCGGCCAACGGCATTTCCTTCGATTGGGCGCTGACGCGCGGCACCGCTCCGAAGCTCATCCTCGCCGGAGGCTTGGGCGCCTCGAACGTCGCCGCAGCCATTCGCATCGCGCGGCCCTGGGGCGTCGACGCCAGTTCGAGCCTGGAAACCGCGCCCGGCATCAAAGACCATGAAAAAGTGCGCGCCTTCATTCGGGCAGCGCGGGAGGGACCATGATCGCTTCGCAACCGGATAGCACAGGACACTTTGGACCCTACGGCGGGCGCTTCGTCCCCGAGGCTCTCATGGCCCCGCTCGAAGAGTTGGAGCAGGCCTACAAAATAGCCGCTTCCGATCCCGCGTTTCAGGCGGAGCTGAATGACCTGCTGTCCAACTACGCGGGCCGCCCCACGCCTCTGTACTTCGCGAAACGGTTGAGTGAGGCGCTGGGCGGGGCGCGTCTTTACCTGAAGCGCGAAGATCTGCTGCACACCGGCGCGCACAAGATCAACAACTGCCTGGGCCAGGCGCTGCTCGCGCGCCGCATGGGCAAGAAACGTATCATCGCGGAGACGGGCGCGGGCCAGCACGGCGTGGCTACCGCCACTGTGTGTGCGCTGTTTGGACTGGAATGCATCGTCTACATGGGCGAAGAAGATATGCGCCGGCAACGCTTGAACGTGTTCCGCATGCGTTTGTTGGGGACCAAGGTGGTGGGCGTCGCGGCGGGCAGCCGTACGCTTAAGGACGCCATCAGTGAAGCGATGCGGGACTGGGTCACCAACGTCCACTCCACCTACTATTTGCTGGGCTCCGCGCTGGGCGCGCACCCCTATCCGACGATGGTGCGCGATTTCCACCGTTGCATCGGCCTCGAAACGCGCGCGGAAATTCTGAAGCGAGAAGGCCACCTTCCCCATCAGATCTTCGCCTGCGTCGGTGGAGGCAGCAACGCCATCGGCATGTTCCACGCGTTCATCGGCGATGAAGCCGTCCAACTGATTGGCGTCGAAGCGGGCGGCCGCAGCGGCGTGTTGGGCGAACATGCCGCGCGATTTTCCGGAGGAGCGCCGGGGGTTCTGCACGGAACCCACAGCTACCTGCTGCAAGACGACGACGGCCAGGTGGCGCCCACACATTCCGTCTCCGCGGGCCTGGACTACGCAAGCGTGGGACCCGAACACGCATGGCTTCACGACCGCCGCCGCGCCGAATACACCAAAGTCTCCGATTCCGAAGCGCTGGCCGCCGCTCTGACGCTCGCGCGCACGGAAGGCATCATTCCAGCGCTCGAATCCGCGCACGCCGTCGCGGAAGCATTGAAGCGCGCGTCGGCCGCCCCGGGGCAGTTGTTCATCGTCAATATTTCCGGGCGCGGCGACAAAGACACCGATATCTACCGCGAACACTTGCCAGAACTCGACCAACCGGATGCCAACCAACCGAATCCAATTCCTGTTTGAATCTCTGCGGGCGTCCAGGCGCGCCGCATTCATCGCCTACGTGACAGCGGGCGATCCGAGCCCCGCGCGGACGCCCTCCATCGTTGCGGCGCTCGAACGCGGCGGCGTCGATCTGCTTGAGCTGGGCGTGCCGTTCTCCGATCCCGTAGCCGATGGTCCCGTCATTCAGGCCGGATCGGATCGCGCCCTCAAAGCCGGAACCACGCTGGTGAAAGTGCTGGATATCGCGCGGGAAATTCGCGAAGCTTCGCAAATTCCGCTTCTGCTGTTCACCTACTTGAACCCGGCGCTGCGCTACGGTTTCGAGAAGCTCGCGCGCGACGCCAAAGCAGCCGGCATTGATGGAGTCCTGTTGACCGACTTGAGCGTGGAGGAAGCGGCGCCCTATGTGAAGCCCATCCGCGAGGCCGGCCTCGATACGGTTTTCCTGGCGGCCCCCACCAGCACGCCCGCGCGCCTGAAGCTGATCGCGCAATATTCGAGCGGATTCATTTATGTGGTTTCCCGCGCTGGCGTCACTGGCGAGCGCGACGATCTCTCCGCTTCGCTCCAGCCCTTACTCGAAGCCACGCGCAAGTTCACGAATCTGCCGCTGGCAGCCGGCTTCGGCATCTCCACGCCCGAACAGGCCGCGGCCGTTGCCATGATGGCCGACGGCGTGGTGGTGGGCAGCGCGTTCGTCCGGCTGATCTCACAAGACGCGGATGACGCCCGGATTGAGGCGTTCGCGCGTGAAATGCGCCACGCCATCGATGGCGCCACAGCCGCCCAAGGAAAAACCGCATGACTCCAGCCGAAGCCGAACAAGTTCTCGCCGAATGCCGCCGCAAGATCGACGCGCTCGACCGTCAATTGCGCGACCTGCTGAACCAACGCACTCAAATCGTAGAAGACGTCCTACGAATGAAGGACGTATTGAAGATGCCGGTCCATGAACCGAATCGCGAGGATCACGTGATTCGAAACGTCACCGACGGCAATCCCGGGCCACTCCCGAGCGACTCCATGCGGCGGATGTTCGAATGTCTGATGCGGGAAATGCGCGAGTTCCAGAATCAGAGGCGCGCGCGATGATTGCGATTGCCGGCGTCGGCTTGATCGGTGGGTCATTCGCGCTGGCCGTTCGCAAAGCCGGGTACGCCGGAAAGATCGTGGGCGTCAGCTCGCCCGCGGCCATCCAGGCGGCCATCGCGCGGGGCGCGATCGATGAAGGCATGCCTCTCGCGGAAGCCGCCGCGCGGGCCGATCTCATCTATCTGGCCCAGCCCATCGAGCGAATCCTGGCAACCATCGGCGAGATCGACCAGTACGTCCGGCCAGGAACCCTCATCACGGACGCGGGCAGCACCAAGCGAGCCATCGTGGAGCGGGCTTATCAAAAAATCCAGCGCGGCCGGTTCGTGGGTGGACACCCCATGGCAGGCAAGGAAGCGCGCGGCGTGGAGGCGGCGGACGCGGATTTGTTCCGGGGGCGTCCCTACGTACTCACGTCGCCCGATGAGGAACTGGAGACGTGGATCGCGAAAATCGGCGCGCGTCTGGTGCGCATGGACGCCGACGCGCATGACCGCCGGGCGGCCGTGGTATCCCACCTGCCGCAGTTGTTGTCCACGGCGCTCGCGCCCATGGTCGAGGATTCCGCCGCGATGGCGGGCCCGGCGGCTGTGGATATGACGCGCCTCGCCCTCAGCTCTTACGACATCTGGCGCGACATTCTCGCCACCAATCCAATGGAGATCGACGCCGCTCTGGCCGGCTACATCGAAAGATTGCAAGAGCTGCGCGCGTCGCTGCCGGATCTGCAAGACGAATTCGAGCGTGCCGCGCAAGCCGCGCGCCGCCTCCGCGAATCCACTTGAAAGTGCGGCGGTGGGCGATCCCAAAAGACCGCGATTAGACGCTCGCCCGCCGCCGCCTGGCGCCACCAGGTCGAACGGTACGCCCATCGCTCCGGTCGTTCGCCGCTCCCCGCGTTTCGGATATTTCCATCCATCACCCGCCCTGTTATGCTGTGGGTGTAGGATTCAAATAATTAGACCGAACTACGAGAGGAGCCACGACGATGGAGGACGACAACAAGTTATCGTATTTTTTCCTGGGCCTGGGCCTGGGAGTGGCCGCAGGCGTCTTGTTCGCGCCGAAGTCCGGTGAAGAGACGCGCGAGTTCCTGACGTCCAAGGTGAATGAGGGCGCTGACCTCGCCCGGCGCCGCGCCCTGGACCTTCGCGAACAGGCCATCGAAAAGTTGGAGCGTGGAAAATCCACGGTGCAGCGCCACAAGGACAATTTGACCGCGGCAGTGGATGCGGGCCGGCAGGCCTATCGCGACGCCGCCGGAGCGCCCTCCGCGGAATAGCCCCACGCGCGAAGCGCCGGTGGGCCGGGCAATGAAGGGAGACGGAACCGCACCTGGACTCCGCGCGCCGGGTGTGTGGAGATGGCTATGGACCAACAAACTCTGCTCACCGTAATGACGGTATTCGTGATTGTGGCCGCCGCGGCGCTGATCATCCAGGCGGGTTTTCTTTTCGGCATTTACAAGGCTTCGCGCGGCATGAATGAGAATGTGCAACGCTTGATGCCGAAGATTGAGTCGCTGCTCGAAACATCGCGCCAGACGATTGAGGAGAGCCGCAAACAAATCGCGGACATCACCGCCAAGACCAGCGATATTCTGGACACCACGCGCAAGCAGCTGCAGCGGATGGATGAGTTGTTGGCGGATGTCTCCGTGCGCGCGAAAGTTCAATTCGACCGCGCCGAAATGGTGTTGGACGACGCCATGGGCCGCGCCCAACAGACCATCGCCATGGTCCACGGCGGCGTGATCAAACCCATTCAGCAAATACAAGCCGTGGCCGCGGGCCTGCGCACCGCGCTTAGCTTCCTGACGCGTGGCCGGCCCAACCCGACGCAGGCGACCGCCGACGAAGAAATGTTCATCTAAGGCTCCTCTGGCCCCCTGCAAGGGGCCGTGGATTGTACTATCCTGGTGTCGCTATGAAAAAGCTAATCGCTTTCGCATTCTGCTCGCTGGCGCTTTACGGCGCAGGGCCCAACGCCATGATCGAGCGCGATCTCTTGTCCATGATGGCAGACTGGAAAAAGGCCATGATCAGCCGCGACCGCGCCGGGCTCGAAAGGGTGTATGCGACGGATCTCACTTATTCGCATTCCAGCGGCAGAGTGGAGACGAAAGCGGAAGCGATTGAGGCCTCCGTCAATGGCAAGACGCGCGTCCTGTCCATCGAGCTGGCCGACTTGGTGGTTCGGGGATACGGCAATACAGCTCTGGTGAAGGGCAAAGTGACGCTCCAGAACAATGTGGATGGCAAGATGGAAACAATTCCTCTGAGTGTCCTCCACGTCTGGGTGAAAAACCCCGCCGGTTGGCAGATGGTGGCAAGGCAATCGACGCGCCTGGCTCCTTAGGGCGCGAGTACGAAGGCGCTGGTTGAACCTTCGCACTACTGGCTCGCCGGTATTCCGCTATGGGTGTTAGCGCCCGCCTGCCGCGGTAGACTGGAATCGTCGTGCCCCGTATCGCCATATTGCTGCTGTTGGGTTCCCTGACCGTGCCAGCCAGGGCCGCCAATCCCACCGGCGCCGAGCTTGCCCGCGCCATACGCGAAGCCGGCCTCGATTCCGCCGAATCCTATCGCGTGCGCGGATTCAGCTTCGCCAAGGACGATATTCGCGTCTACCTCAACGAGGGCTACCTGATTTTCGGCAAGCCTGTGCTGGGACGGCGGCAGTGGGCCATTTTCAGCGGAGAGGTCGAGGGGGGCGACGGCGAGATCATCGTCATCCCGCCCACACGGAGTGAGCGCCAGTCGCTTGCCAAGTTCACGCAATCGCCTACGCTCGACGAACACATCCGTTCGGCGCTCATGATTTTTACCGACGGTACGGCGGATGAAATATTGGCTCGGCTGCGAAGTGAAAACACCGCGAGTAAGGCTCCGGAGATGGCGCCTCTGCTGATAGAGAAATGGGGACCGGTGGTCGCCAACATCGCCGGACCCATGGAGATGCGCCTGGTACAGGATCTGCTCGCGCCGCGCACGCCTGGCAACGGGTTGATGCTTCTGGCGGTGAGCGGGAAGACGTTGGGCAACTTTGACGTGATCCTGGATGCCCGCGCCAACCGCCGCATCGCCGTCCATCAGTCTTCCGAACGCGACGGCCGCCAGGTAACCGATGTGTGGACTGCCTTTCCCGCCCGGAGCGCACGCACCAGCACTGGCCCCCGGACGGAGCCGGACTTTTCTCTGTCTCATTACCGGATTGAAGCCGACATCTCCGCGGACATGCTCGTAAGAGCACGCACGCAGGCGACAATAAAAGTCGGCCACGTTGCTACGCGCGCCGTGCCGCTGGAGATCGCCCGCTCCATGCGCGTTACCGGCGCGAAAATCGATGGGCAGGCGGTTGAACTGGTGGTGGGAGAATCCCGGCGCGGGCGCGTCAGCGTGCACGGCGAGGATAACGTATTTCTGGTGGTGGCTCCGGAGGAACTCGCCGCCTCCAGCGAGCACGAACTGGAACTGGAGCACGAGGGCAACGTGATCACGGCCGCCGGCGATGGCGTGTACTTCGTCAGTGCGCGTGGAAGTTGGTATCCACGCCTCAACTCCGGCCTCGCGACTTACGACCTGACGTTTCACTATCCTAAACGCCTGACGTTAGTGACAGCGGGGGTGGTGGTGGAGGATCGGACGGACGGTGATCGGCGCACAACGCACCGCCAGATCGCCGCACCCATCGGTTCCGCGGGTTTCAACCTGGGCGACTATGAAAAAGTATCGGGAGCCGCCGCCGGAATCGCCATTGAGGTCTACGGCAACCGCCAGTTGGCGGAAGCCCTCAAGCCGCGCATCGTTTTCCTACCGCCGATCAATCCGCCCGTGTCTGGTTCATCCCCCGAAGCCAGGCGTGCGGCGGCCATGCGCGGGTTTCCCGAACGGATGGCGACCATCCAGCCCGCGCCCCGTCCTCTCGGACGGCTGCAAGAAGTCGCCGCGGACCTAACGTCTTCGCTCGAATTCTTTTCCGGGCTGTTCGGTCCGCCGGCGCTCAAGACACTGACTGTGGCGCCCATTCCCGGCACGTTCGGGCAGGGCTTTCCAGGATTGATCTATCTGTCCGTTTTCGCGTATATCGAAGCCCCGGAGCGCCCCGCCGCGCTGCGCAACGCGCGGGAGCGGGTTTTCTTTTCGGACCTGATTGCCGCGCATGAGGCCGCTCATCAATGGTGGGGCGCCGTGGTGACCGTGGACCGCACGGAGGACTCATGGTTGATTGAGGCCCTGGCCAACTACTCCTCCCTGCTGTGGCTGGAGAAGAAGAGAGGCGGCAAGGAAGTGGCAAAAGTGCTCGATGGCTTCCGCGACGAATTGCTGGCCGGAGATGGCGAACGCGATACGCTCGAATCCGCGGGTCCTCTCGTCTGGGGCGAGCGGTTGCGGTTGTCCGGCAGCGTCGAAGCCTGGCGCACCGTGACGTATGGCAAAGGGGCGTGGATCATGCACATGCTGCGGCGGCGCATGGGCGACGAGCGTTTTCTGGCGATGCTGGCGGAAGTGCGCAAGCGCTTTGAAGCCCGGCCCATCACGACGGAGGACTTTCGGACATTGGCCATCGAGTTCCGTCCCAAGGGCCTGGCCGCCGAAGCCATTGAGAACTTCTTCGACAGTTGGGTCTACTCCACCGGGATTCCCGCCTTGAAGCTGCGATCCGCCTTCAAGGGCGCGCCCCCCGCGGTCAAACTCTCCGGGGCGATCCAGCAGGATGGCGTAGGAGAGGATTTTTCGATCGATGTGCCCATCGAAGTCCAGTTTGGCCGGAGCCCCTCGCAAACGGTCTGGGTCCGGACGTCCAACGGCTCGGAAACATTCGAAACCACGCTGCGCCAAACCCCATCGCGCATCACTCTCACCGACGACGTCCTCATGAAGAGGTAGTGCACGGGCGAAGACGACACGCCGGGGACTTGGCCGCGACGGATATTTACAGGGTGGTTTAACGCACTGCCCGGCGCCGTCTCCCCGACCCCAATGCGACAATGGACTTAGATGGTCGTTGACGGCATTTACTATGCGCTCGGACTGCTCGCCGGAGGCGCGGTGGTCACGTGGTTGTTAAGCTGGCCGTGGGCCGTCCCTTTCTACCTGCTGGCGGCGTTCTGTTTGAATTTCTTTCGCGATCCCGATCGGGAAACCGCGCCCGGGCCGGTGGCGGTCTCGCCCGCCGATGGAAAGGTGGTCGCGCTCAAGACCACGGAGGACGGCGGCAACCGGATCAGCATTTTTCTCAACGTCTTTGACGTCCATGTGAACCGCACGCCCATCGCGGGGAAAGTTACTTGTGTGTCCTATAAAAAGGGCCAGTTTCTGGCGGCGAGCCGCGCGGATTCGAGCGATGCCAATGAGCAGAATGTGATGACCGTCGACGGCGTCGTGGGCGGCCACCCCACGCGCGTGGTGTTCAAGCAGATCGCCGGACTCATTGCGCGGCGCATTGTCTGCTACAAGAAGGCCGGCGACATGCTTACCGCGGGCGAGCGCATCGGGCTTATGAAGTTCGGCTCGCGCATGGACGTGTTCTTCGGGCCTGAGTGGGAAATTCTGGTGCGCGTGGGCCAGCGCGTCTCGGCCGCGTCTACGGCCATAGCGCGGATGAAGGATGCCATCGAAGGGAAACAGCAAGCATGAGCCGGATTTCCTGGCGCGATCGCCTGATCGATCCGAAGTCGCCCGACCGGCGGCCTCGCCGCGCCGCTTATGCCCTGCCGACGTTCTTTACAGCGGGCAACCTCTTTCTCGGTTTCTACGCGATCCTGCAAGTATTTCAGGGCGCGATGCGGATGTTTGGCGATCCCACGCTGGCGCCGAGGAATTTTGAAGCCGCCGCGATCGCCATTGGCGTCGCCGTCTTTCTGGATGGCCTGGATGGCCGCATCGCGCGCATGACCAACACGGTCAGCGATTTCGGGCGTGAGATGGACTCGCTCGCCGATGTCATCACGTTCGGCATCGCTCCCGCGGTGATGGCGTTCGCCTGGGGCATCCAGTTCGTGGAAGCTCTCGCGGCCGGGCCGGTTCTTGAATACCTGCGCCGCATCGGCTATTCCGTGGTGTTCGTGTACTTGTTGTGCGGCGCCATGCGTCTGGCGCGCTTCAACATCACGAACAATCCGGTGCTCAAGAACCCGGGCCGTCCGGATCGTAAGTATTTCGCTGGGTTGCCGATCCCCTCCGCCGCTGCCATGGTGGCCGCCGTGGTGTATGCCGCCGGGAGCGATCCCATTCGCAATTGGATCTTCGCGGCGCTATGGCTGGCGTTGCTGTCGTTGCTGTCGTTCCTGATGGTGAGCACGTGGCGCTATCCCAGTTTCAAGGATCTAAACCTCGCCCAGCCGCGCTCTCCGGTCATGGTCGTGATGATCGGCGGCCTGATCTATCTCATCTGGACTTTTTCCCAACCCGCGCTGCTGGGGATGGCCATTTGCTACGTAGGCAGCGGCATCGTGATTCGCGCCGGCGGCATCGTGCGCAGGCGGTTGCGCGCCACGCCACCGGAACCGGAGCGGCAAATTGGCTGAACCCAAGACTCGTCCGCGCGTCGCACTCGTTGGCGGCGATTCCCTCCTCGCGCGGGAAATCCATGGATTGTTGAGGCAGGTCAGCCCAGCGCCGCTAATCGAGATGATCTCGGCTTCCGCTGAGAACGCGGTCATATTGAGTGCGGTGGACGACGCGGAGGAAGACGGCGCCGCCGTACTCACCCCGTTGAGCGCGCAATCTCTGGCAGGTGCGCAGGTCGCGTTTCTCGCAGGATCGCCCGCGTCCAGCCGCCGTGCGCTGAAATTGAACCCGCGCGGCGGACCGGTGCTGGTCGATGTGACCGGAGCGCTTGAAGATCAGCCTAACGCGCGTTTGCGCGCGCCCTCCGTGGAAGCGGGCGCCCGCTCGCGGGAGCAATCCATCGATGTCATCGCGCATCCCGCCGCCATCGCCATCGCGGCACTGCTTGCCGTCATCGCGCGCCGCGCCGTGCTCCGCCGCATCATCATTCACATCTTCGAGCCCGCCAGCGAGCGCGGCAAGAAAGGAATCGATGAATTGCAGCAGCAGACCGTCGCCGTCCTTTCTTTCAAGAAACTCAAGACCGAAGTGTTCGACGCGCAGCTCGGTTTCAATCTCCTGGCGCGCTACGGAGAAGAGGCCTTGGAACCCCTGGAAAGCGTGGAGCAGAGAATTGAGAAGCACCTGGCGTCGCTGCTGGCTGCGTTTCCCTCCATTCCCATGCCGTCGCTGCGTTTGATTCAGGCTCCGGTGTTTCATGGCCATAGCTTTTCCGCGTGGTTGGAATTCGAGGAGAATCCTGGCCCAGGCTCCCTGGCGAAAATCCTGGAGGACGCAGGGTTGGATGTCCGCGTGGATGACCCTCCCTCCAATGTGGGCATCACCGGGCAGAGCGGACTGAGCATCGGCGCGATCGCGACGGATTCGAATCAACCGCGCGCGTGCTGGTTGTGGGCCGTGGCGGACAATTTGAAGCTCTCCGCGGAGAACGCGGTCGCCGTCGCACGGGAGTGCCTGCGATGAAGGCCGCCGCCGGCGCCGCTCTATGGGTGACGCTTGCCTCCTGCGGCTACCACACCGGCGGACACGCCGATCTGGTGCCGAAGAACATCCAGGCAATCGCCGTCCCCGCCTTTTCCAACCTCACCACGCGCTATAAGCTTACCGACCGCCTCCCTGAAGCGATTTCGCGCGAGTTCATCACGCGCACGCGCTACCGCGTGGTTCCCGAACCGGATTCGGCGGACGCCATCCTGCGCGGCGTGGTGACCAACTATTTCGCCTATCCCACCGTGTTCGATCCTGCCACCGGACGCGCCAGCGCCGTGGAGTTCCGTGTCATCCTTCAAATCAGCCTGGTGGAGCGGGTTTCAGGCAAAGTTCTCTTTACCCGCCCGAGCATGGAAATCCGCGAGCGCTACCAGATATCCGTCGATCCCGGCGCGTTTTTTGAAGAGAGCGACGTCGCTATGGATCGCGCCAGCCAGCAAACTGCGCGCCACGTGGTTTCCGCGATTCTGGAGAATTTCTAGCACGAATGACACCGGATCAGTTTCTTTCCAGCTTGAAAAAGAACGGCCCCTCGCCGGTGTATCTCTTCCTGGGACCCGAAATCTTCCAGCGCGAACGCTGCCGCCGCGCACTGCTCAGCGCTGTCTTAGGGGACACACAAGAGGAACGAGAGAGCGGATTCACTCGCGTGGACCTTAGTGAGACGCCGCTGGCGGCCGCTCTGGACGACGCACGCGCGATGTCCCTGTTTGCTCCCCGGCGCATTGTCTGGATTGGCAGTGCGGAGACGGTTCTGCCGCGTGGGCGCGCGGCCCAGGCGAGTGACGACGGGGACGGTGCGGCCTCCGGTGACGCCGGTGAACTGGCGGCCTATTTGCGCGAACCAACGCCGGGAACGGTCGTCGTGCTTGAGGTGAGCCGCTACGGCTTTGAAGGCGACGACAAAGCCAAGCTCGAACGCGCCCAGAAATTTTTCGCCGCGGTACCGGCGCAGGTGGAATTCAGCCCGTTTTCGCCGGAAGCGGCGCGCGCACTGGCGCAATCGCTGGCCAAAGAGACCGGCCTGCAACTGGGCTTGGCGGAACTCGCGCTGCTGCTGGATGCCACGGGGGGCGACGCCTCCCGCATCGCGGTGGAGATCGAGAAGCTGCGTCTGCTGACCAACGGCGCGCGAAAAGTGACGGCGGCGGATATCGCCGCGTTGGTGCCGGACGCTCAGCAAGCCAACATTTTCGCGCTGGTGGCCGCCCTCGGCCGCGGCGACCGCACGCGCGCGTTGGAGCTCCTCGACACGCTGTCCCGCGACGGCGAGTACATGCCACTGGCATTAACTTTCCTGGCCACGCAGTTCCGTATGGCATTGGCGGCGCGCGAAGCCGGCGCACGCAACGCCTCCCAGATTCAGGCGCACTTCAACAAACTGGGCGCGCGCATCTGGCCGGAGCGGGCGCGGCAGATCGAACAAACCATGGAAGCGTTTTCCAAGACCAAGCTGGAGCGCGCGCTAGTGAAGCTCTTCGAAGCCGACCGCTCGCTGCGCGACGCGCGGCCCGACGATCGCATCGTCATGGAAGATCTGATCCTCACGCTGACCGCGGCCTGAACGGCTCGCCCGGCGCGGCGGCGAACCCGGTCAACGAACGGGTCCCGTCAGGATCTGGCCCCACATGATCTGATACGCTTCCAGCGCGCCATTTGTGCCGCGCCCGCCACGGATGAACACGTGTTGATTGATGAGCGGCGCGCGCTCCGCCAGCCGCAGTCCGTTCTGCGAGTAAGAAGTGTCCGCGCGCAATCGTAGCGTGCGTTCCCCGCCGCGCGTTTTGACCGTGAACGAAGAGCCATCTTCATGGGTTACCAATCCGGCCAGCGTGACCGAGCCGTGCATAGGTAGCGGCTCGCGCCGCGGTACCGGGGCCGAGCGCCCGGCAACCGCGTACACGACCGAAAGCATCCGCGTGTAGCAGGCGTGCGTGCCGGCCCGGCGGTCGGACAGCACTTCCACGGATTCCCCCGCGGAGAGTTGGCCCGCTTGAATCGGCCAGCGGTCGCGCTGGAAAAAAGTGTGGCCATCGTACCCGCAATCGTAAACCACCCCGTCGGCGCGGCGCACCGCCAATGACCCGGCTTCGATCGAAAGCAAACTGCCGCGCGTGAAACCAATGGGTAGCGGTTCCGCCTCCAGGCTGGAAAAGACGCCAATCGCGAGCACGACGGTCGAGAAAATCCACATGAAGAGAGCCAGCCACATTATACAACCGGGGATTCAGCCATCAGCGCGCGCGTCTTCCCGCCGGCCGGGACCAACTTGCCGTGACTCTGGTGTGCACGCCTCCGCGCGGCAGAAACTCGCCCGTGACCGTGGCGCGGATAGGCTTGGCGGCTTTCACCACGTCCTCCAGCATCTTATTGACCACGTTCTCCTGGAAAATTCCAAGATTGCGATACGCCAGCGTATACATCTTGAACGACTTCAGTTCCAGGCACCACTTGTCGGGCACGTAGGTGAGCAACAGAGTCCCATGGTCCGGCAGCCCCGTCTTCGGACAGACCGAAGTAAACTCCGGCATCTCGATTTCAATTTCATAGCCGGTCTGGTATTGGTTCGGCCAGCATTCGATCTCCGGCAGGACGGCGCGGACGCCGGCCTCTGCGTGCTCGTCCGTATATTGCTTTCTCAAGCGGCAGCCTCCAGGTTGCGCGCCAACAGATCCAGGAACAGTCCGACGTCCGTCACCACACCTATGGCCTGTCCGGTGCCCCGGTCGCTGACCTTGGTGGCGACAGCCGGGTTGATATCCACGCACACAATTTTGACCCAGCTCGGCAGCATGTTGCCGGTGGCGATCGAGTGGAGCATGGACCCCAGGCACAGCACCAGACCCGCGCCCTTCAGCTGCGCGGCGTAGGCATCCTGCGCCTCATTCATGTCCGTAATAGTGTCGGGCAGCGGACCATCGTCGCGCAGGCTCCCCGCCAGCACGAACGGCACGCCGGCCTTCACGCATTCATACATCACGCCGGTGGTCAGGCGTCCGCATTCCACGGCCTTGGCGATGCTGCCCGCGTGGTAGATCGCGTTGATGGCCCGCATGTGGTTGCGGTGGCCGTGCTCTTCCTGGCGACCGTCGCTCTGGCGCACGCCCAGCGACGTGCCGAGCAGCGCCGCCTCAATATCATGCACGCCCAGCGCGTTTCCCGCGAGCAGCGCCTGCACCCATCCGCCGCGGATCAGCTTGGCCATCGCCTGCGAGCCGCCCGTGTGAACCGTAACCGGGCCAGCGACGGCGATGATCTTCTGGCCGGCCTCCCGGCACTGGCGCATCAGGGCCGCCACTTGCCGGACCGCGGTTTCCACCTGCCGCTCGGAGGAAACACCGTTGCTCATGAACGCGAACGCCAGCCGGTCGCGCTCTTTCGATTCCGGCATCACGCGAATGCCGCGCATGCCCACCACCACCTGATCGCCCTTCTTCAGATCCCGCAGACGCCGGCATGAAGCTCTGCCATCGCCGCACGAGCCGCCCACCACCACCATGGCGTCCATGCGCTGATTGTCCACTTCGATCCATTTGTGCTGGTGGCGCACCATGGTCTTGTGATTGGTGGTGGAATAAAAGTCCTCGGGAGCGCAGCAATCGCGCTCCACCATGGCGAGCACGGCATCGCCGGAATCGGCCGGCGCGCAGCCCAAGCCCAGCAACTGGCTGAGTACCTGCTGCATGTCGGCTTCAGATTCAGTTTCAACTTTCAGCCGGAGATACGAGTTATCGGCGTTGGTGCGCCCGATGCGAAACTGTTCCACTTCAAAACGGCCGTTGAATTCGACGACCGTGTCGAAGATCTGTTCCATCAGGTGCGAATCGATGAGATGGCCCTGGGCCTCAACCACTTCCTGGTGCATGGGGGTTCACTTTCAGAATAGCGTGAAAACAGGCCAATCCCCGAGTTTCCGCGACGCGACGCGGCGACGGATATCCGTTACCGTGCCGGGTCAGTCCGCGCGGATTCGTTCAACGGGTCCACGGCACTCTCATCCAGGCGGTCCGCGAGGCGCGGAGGAGCGTGAATGGCGGCCAGAACGCCCTCAGGCGAGCGCCGCCGCCACGGTTCGCAACTGGCCCGGCATCATTTGATCAAGAGCGTTCAACACGCTGGGGACCAGCGGCCGTAGATGCAGTAGCCGGCTGGAAGGAGCTCGAAGCACCACGATTCGTAATTGCAGGTTGGAGTAGTTCTGCTGCTGCTCGATGCTCCGGTCCATCGTAAGAAATGCATCGTAGCGGTGCGCGGCGAGGTGCAGAAGCCTTCCGTCTGTGATCCCGGCCCAACTCACGCCGGCCACCGTGTCGACGTGGTGCGGCGCCAACTCGGCGCGAGCCCGGCGGGGAGGTTTTCGTCAAGAATGATGAACACCGGTGAGGAGCGAATCACGCGCTTCATCCAGCGCGGAGATGGCTTGTTCCCGTTTCACCGACGGGAACTGCCTCAGGAATTCATCCAAAGACTCGCCGCCTTCCAGATAATCGAACAAGGAGCGAACCGGAACACGGGTACCCACGAATACAGGTGTGCCTCCCAGAATTTCCGGATGGCTGTGCCAGATTTGAGGGCCCATGGGAATGTCCGCTTTCAGTATAACGCCCGAGAAACGTCTTCTATTTCAATTCCGCGGCGCCGGAAGCTTTTCGATAAAGAGCCGCATCTCCCGCAGCACGTCACTTTCATTCGTTTGAAAAAGGTAGTGACCAGCTCCGGGCAACTCAATCACACGTGAGGCCGCGACGCCGGAACGAAATGCTTCCGCCATGCGTTTCCTCACACGCGCTACATCAGCGACGACTTGTTCCGCGAGCGCCCGCTTCTCCGGGTCAGTAATCGCAGGAGCTCCCGGTAGCAGTTCCTGCCAGGATCTCGAAGCGGGATAAAAGGCCAGCGCCGGCACGCGTATCTGGTCATAGTCTGGTTTCTGCACTCCAGCCCTGACTGCGTGTGCAGGATCGAATCGCCCTGGAACGGCTTTGGGCTGCCCGGCGATCCCCATCTTCGCAGCACGGTCCTGTTCTTCCTTCGGCGCGGAATAAGTGCGGTCCCAAGCCGCGTCCAGATAGATCAGTCCGGCGATCCGGTCGGCGTAGCGGGCCCCGACGGCGCTCAATTCCTCACCGGCGACCGAATGGCCCACCAAGACACCCTCATCGATCTTCATCACGTCAAGGACTCTGACCACATCGTCCGCCAATCTTGACGCTGTGTAGCCGGAATTCGGCACGCTGGACGCGCCGAATCCGCGCCGCGTGATTCCGAAGACATGGTACGCGTCCGTCAACTTTGACGCGAATTGATAGTAGACGTGCGCTGTCTCTCCAAGGCCGGCCAAGAGTACCACGGGCCGTCCTCTACCGCCCCAATCGACGACTTCCAGGTTGATCCCTGGCTCGACCTCGACGAAGCGAACCTCCGTTTGCGCGCGCCCTGAGTCCTGAGCCAGCCCGAGAGTGGTCAACAATAGCAAAGCCGCGAAACATAGTTTGTTCGGCACGCTGGTCACCTCGGATGCGCTGCTGCGCTTCAATGCAAGGATAGCTAATATCTCGGCGGCCGCGGCCACGGCCTGCCCTACACGTACACCCGCCGCAGCATCTCAGCGGCGCTTTCATCCAGGCGGTCCGCGCGGCGTACTTCCTCAAAGCGCGCCAGCAGATCCGCGGCGCGCAAGCGGCGCTTCTCGGCGCCCTCGAAATCGTGCAGCACGCGGCCGCGGTGCATCATGATCAGGCGGTCGCCCAGGTTCACAGCTTGCTGCATGGAATGCGTGACCATCAGCGAAGTCAGGCGCGCGCGAGAGATTTCCTCTTCGCTCAGCCGGATCACCTGATCCGCGCTCTTGGGGTCCAGCGCCGCGGTGTGCTCGTCCAGCAGCAGCAGTTTGGGCTTCACCCAAGTTGCCATCATCAGAGTCAGAGCCTGGCGCTGGCCGCCGGAAAGCGTTCCAATGGGGTCGTCCAGCCGGGTTTCCAGGCCCATGTTCAGGCGGCTGACACGCTCCCGCATTTCGGCCATCAGTTTGTCGCTGCGAATAGAACCCAGCCCGCGCCGATGGCCGCGCCGCGAGGCCAGTGCCAGGTTCTCCGCAATGGTCAAATTCGGGGAAGTCCCGCTGAACGGGTTCTGGAATACGCGCCCGATCATGGGCGCGCGTTTGTACTCCGGCCACCGCGTGATATCGTGCCCGTCCAGACGTATAGTTCCAGCGTCCACCAGGAACGTTCCCGATACTGCGTTCAACAGCGTCGATTTACCGCAGCCGTTCGTCCCGATTACGATTACGAAGGAGCCCTCCGCGATCGATAGCGTGACGCCTTGCAGCGAGCGTACTTCGTTCGGCGTACCGGCGTAAAACGTCTTATGCACTCCGCGAACTTCAAGCATGCACGGGTTTCCTTTTCCGCTGCCGCGTTTTTTCAAGCAACCCCGGCAGCACCAACGCCACGAATACGAAAAACGCGGTGATCAGCTTCAGATCGTTCGGGTTCACGCCCCAGCGCAGCGCCACGGCCACCAGCAAGCGAAACAGCACCGATCCCATCACCGCGCCGGTAATCACATATCCCAACTGCCGCGTGCCCACCAGTGCTTCACCAATGATCACGCTGGCTAAACCCCACACCAACATGCCGATGCCCATCTGCACGTCAGCGAAGCCCTGGTATTGCGCCAGCAGCGCGCCCGAAAGCGCCACCAGGCCGTTTGAGATGGAGAGTCCCAGCACGATCATGTTGCCGTGATTCACGCCGGACGCCCGGATCATCTGGTCATTGTCTCCGGTTGCCCGCATGGCCGTGCCCAGATCCGTGCGCAAAAACGCGAACAGCACAATCGCAATGAATGCCACGAACAAACCCGCGACTATCAAGGTTGATAAATCGCGTGCCGCCACTTCCCAGCCCGCCACGTTGACCGTCTCGCCGCCGAAAACGCTCCGGCCCAGCCGTTCCGCGTAGGTCGTGAAATTCTCGCCGGAAAGCAGCGGCACGTTGCTCTTGCCCATGATGTGGAGATTGATTGAATAGAGCGCGGTCATCACCAGGATGCCGGAGAGCAGGCCGTTGACGCCGAAGCGCGTGTGGATGATGCCCGTCAGCGCGCCGGCCACCATTCCGGCCGCCCAGCCGGCCGCCGTGGCCGCCCACGGGTTCACGCCGTTCACCAGCAGGATGGCCGCGGTTCCTGCTCCTAACGTAATGGACCCTTCCGCCGTGATATCGGGGAAAACGAAGATCCGGTAACTCAAGAAAACGCCGAGTGCCAGCAACGACAATATGAATCCGATCGTCGCCGCGCCGATCAACAAACTCATTTTGTTCTCCCCTCCACCGTGATGTCCAGGATGGGCGCCACCCAGCACGCTCCGCGCATGAATTCGCTCTCCCCTCCGCCCGCGCCGCCGCGCTGGTCCGCAACCAGATGCAGCACTCCATGGAGTGTTTGCGTGTTGAACAACGAATGCACCGTGGAGGATAAATCCAACCTCCCTTGCTTCAAGGGCTGATAAGAAAATGCCGCTGCGTGCAAGTGCCCAAACAATTCCGGCGACCCGCCCAGAGGCCTCAAGAAAGCCGCGAGCGGCCCCTTGCCGGATTTCGAAACCACCCCCACCACCAGCGCCAACGCGCGCGTGTGAACCCGGTCCGGCGTGAAAGAAATCCAATCGCGAATGCCGGGATGCGCGAACAAGTCATCCGCTGGAAGATTCAGCGCGGGCGATTTGCGCAACGCTGCTCCCAGCAACCCCGTGGATTCGGCGACCATCGCCACCGCCGCCTGGTCCGTCTGCGCGATGGCGAGGCAATCCTCCAACAAGGCGCTCGCGCCGATCACGCCGCCCGATCCGTCTTTCGCGTCGAGTGCCTGGAACCGGAGCAGATGGCTGAATGCACCCTCGCAGGCCAGCGCGTAGAGTACTTGCACCTCCGGCACCAGCGCCTCGCGCGCGACCACGTAATCGGCCACGTTGCTGCCGTCGGTGGGCTGATAGGCGGCCGCGCCCGCCACGGCCAGGAACTCGCCGAAGCGTTGGCGCGAATCGTCAAAGCTGTTGCCGAACGCGCCCAAACCGATGCCCAGCGCGGTATGCGGGAAACTGGCCATGCGGCAATCGGCAGCGTGGAAACCTCCGCCGGTCAGCCGCGACGGTTCACCCAGCACGCGGCACTGCATGCGTGCGTTCGGCTGCAACGTGGCTGTTTCGTAAACGGCGGCGGCCTTCTTTACGCTCTGCATGGGCTGATCCACGGCCATGCGGGGCACTTCGGCCTTGGCCAGCAGCTGGTCCAGCAAACCGGTGAGGCTCAGCACTTTTTGCACTTGCGGTGATGGATTGGCCACCGCGAACCAACCCTGAATCGCCGTCAGTTTCTGGTAGTGATCCACCAATACGCGGATTCCCATGGAGCTGATATAGGTGATCTCGGCCAAATCCAAAACGATGCCATGCACACCGTTCCGCACCGTTTCCTCCAGGCTGGTGGCCAAATGGTCCGCCCAATAGCCGTCCAGCCGGCCTTTGAGTGCGAATCCCGTCCAGCCGTCTCCGCTGTAGACTTTGTTGATCTCCATCGCGCTAGTCTCCAATCACTCTATCAGCGCGCTTCAGCAGCGCCGGTGGAATTTGCAAATTCGCCGCGCGCGCCCCCGTGCGGTTCACGTACAGCGTCGCGCCCATGACTTGCTCGATGGGAATGTTTTTGGGGTCCGCCCCGCGCATGATCCGCGCCACCATCTGCGCCGCCAGCCGGCCGGATTCCTCGTAATCCCGCGCGAGTGACACCGGCGCGCCCGCCATCGCCTGTGGTCCCGTGAAGGCGAACGCCGCAAGCTTCGCTTTCACGGCTGCCTTCAAAATGGCGCCGAAGGAAATCGCGGTGAGATTGCCGGGAATCTGTACAATCGCGTCCAAGCCTTTCGCCGTCAGCGCCAGCGCCGCGTCGGCCACTTCCGTGCTCGTATTCACGGGCACTGAAATCAGCTCGATACCCGCTTTCCTGAAGGATTCCTCGATCAGCTCTTTTTGCACCACCATGTTAATCTCTGCCGGCGAATATAGAGTGCCCACGCGCCGCCAATGTGGAAAGTGCGTCCCGATCAAGTCCACCATTTCCTGATACGCGCTGATGACATCCACGCCTGTGACGTTGACGCGATGATCCTCGCGCGAAGGGCCCACTCCCGCCGTCACGCCCAGGCCCACGTAGGTATAAACCACCGGCGTGCGTTCCACTTTGCGCAGCGCCACCTGCAGCGTGGGCGTGGAAAACGCCACAATCAGATCAGCCCGTTCCGATAGCGCCGAATCCATCAGAGTGCTGAGCGTCGCCATGTCCGCTTGCGCGTTGCCGATTTTCATTTCGTAGTCGCGGCCTTCCACCAGCTTGGCTTCGAGCAGGCCCTGGCGCAGCCCATGCTCGGTTTCTTCCACCTCGGCGGAGTTGTTTAATTGAATCACGCGCACCTTCCATGTCTTGCCGATGGGCGGCGCGGCAGTGGACGCCGTGACCGGCGCCACGCGCTGATTCCAATCTGAAATCAGCAGAATCCCCGCCGCCATCGCGATCAACAGTATTCCCAACCATAGGCGTTTCATGCGCATTTTTCTTCGCCGGCCGGCGCAATACCCTTACGGCAGAATTGCAATGATACGTGCGGGCCCGCCGGTGCCTTCCTCGATCTTCATCGGCAACGCAATCAGTGTCGCACCCCTGGCCGGGAGTCTTTCTATATTAGCGATGTTTTCGAGACCGAAGATATCGGCCTTGTTCAGAATTTGATGGACGATGAAGTCTTTGGAGGGTCCGTAATCCAGGCTCGCCGTGTCTATGCCCACGCCGGAAACGCCGCGCTTCACCAGCAGCTCTGCAGCTTCTTTTGACAGGCCGGGGAAGTGCAGGTGCTCCACGTCGCCGGGCGCGTCGCTGCCCATGTATTGCTTGCGGTCCGGCCAGTATTTTCCCCAGCCGGCACGGAACACAACGATAGAACCGGCGGGGATCGCGCCGTTCGCTCTTTCCCAATTCGCGATGTCCCGGGTGCCGGCGCGATAGTCCCGATCCTTCGCGGCGGATGCGCCGATGTCGATGACCACCGCCACGCCCACCAGCCTCTGCACGGGAATCTTCTCGAGCGTGGTCTTGCCCTGCGCGAAATGGATGGGGCTGTCGAAGTGCGTCCCGCCGTGCTCGTCCGTCGAAAAACCTCCGGCGGCATACCAATAGCCCGCGGGCGTTATTTTCCAGGTGTCTTTGCGGTGTTGGAATCCCTTGGCGTTCGGCCAATAGATGGTCTTCTCGTTAAACGAGTAGGTCAGATCGACAAGCTTTGTCTTGTCGATAGCCTGGCCCAGGCAAGCAGTCGCGCCACAGACAGCGGCGCACACGATCCAGCGCATGGCGAGTTCTCCTCAGCCATTCAGTATACGAGGGGGGGAGCTTTCAAACGCGCGCGCGGCTGCGCAACCGGAACTGAGCCGCGACCGTTAGGGAGCGGTTTGCGAAGCTACTTCGCCGCCGTGACGCGCAGCGGTTTATCCAGCTTGAAAGTGAGCACGGTTTCCGCGGGTACCTTAATGGAACCCTTGGTCAGAATCTGAGTCGCCGCGCCCGCGCCCGCGCCGGATGCAGCTCCGATGGCCGCGCCCTGGCCGCCTCCCGCGATGGCCCCGATGATGGCGCCCACTGCCGCTCCACCTCCGGTGAACGTAGCGGTGCGCTTGTTGGTGCCCACGCCGTCGCGGCCCTTCTGTTCAAGGTCCGCCGTGCTCAACTGGTACTGCTGACCGTCCACGGAAACTGAATGCAGATCCAGCACCAGATCCGATGCGCCTCGAATCTTGCCGCCTTTGGATGCGGAGCGGATCACGATTTGCGCATTCGAACCACGCGGAATCACCACTGCACCGTCCGCATCTTTCAAGTCGCGCGTGACTTCGGCGGCGTAAACCTGGCCCTCCGCGGCTTTCACCGAATCGATGGCCTCTTCATTGCGGACGGAAATGTCGGTCCCCGCGCTTAGCCGGTAGGTTTTCGTGCTGATGAAGGATTGCGCAGGATGCGCGTGCTCTTCGTGCCGCGGTGTGGCGTCCGCGGTGGGGGTTGCGGGATCGTCGTATTCGATCCGCCGCACGTCCTTCATCGCCAGGGTGCGGGATTGCTTGTCGTCACCTCTTAAGCGAATTTCGGTCGGCGAGCTGGTCTCTACAAACCCCAGGATCTTACTGCCGTCTTTCAGTACCACAGTCGCGTGCGGGGCGTCGCCCGATCCGGCACTCCCACAGCCGGCCAACACAAGAATAATCCCAAGGCCAAGGACTCCGATTGCAGATCGCATGATTCCTAATCCTCCTACATTTTCCGAGAGCGTTGCCGATACTAGATCGTTACTCGGTCCGCGCCCGCTCCGGCACTTCACTGCCATCGGCGGACCGCGAGTATTACTTTCGTTCTATGGACAGATACACATTACCGCTCGATGATAACGAAGTACACCGAGATCTGGACTCATGCAAAAAACGTACCTTAAACTGCTTCGTGGGGCAGTGAAGCATTTGGTTGTCGGGCCCGCTTCCGAGGGCGTCACGCTGTGCGGTTGCAGCGTCACCCAGGTGCCTAACTGGAAGCAAATCATGAGTCTGGAAGGCGACGAGTGCCCCAGGTGCGCCGAGCGCGCCTTTTCGCCTGCAGGTTCCAGGAGTTTCCAACAACCTTAGTTGAACGCCTGCGAATGCGCCTGGAAACGGCGATGCCTCTGGTAACGGGTGCGCGCGCGTTTTCGCAGCCTGAACCAGGCCACCCCAATGCTGAGCAGTGCAAACGCCGTCAGATACATCCCTACGATCCATAGTCCCAGCGTCATACGTATTCACCTCACCGCCAGACCGCCAACGCCCCCGCACGCGGGTGTGTCTCCGGCTGCGATAGTACCTTCGGCACAGTACTTCTGTGTCTATAGTGCTGGTCAGGACAATTTTTTCTCACCCTGGCCGGCGAGTCTCCAGCGCTGCACCTGGCAACACCCGCGGCGTTTTCGTCCGCCACCCTTCAAGCCGTCGTTGGAGCTAGGGTTTATACCTTAGACGGGCCACAATCCACTTGAATCGCCCGTATACTAAGTGCAGGTGCGCGAGCACATCCGTTCCGCCTCGCTTGTTCTTGGGCCGGGATGGAGATCACTTTTGAAAGCGAAGGGGAGTAAGCAATGGTTGCCTGTATCCGCCGCATCACCAACGGATTCGCGAAGAATTTGACAGTGGGCCGCTTCGCCGCGGTTGTCTTGGCGATCCCATCAGCCATATGGGCGCAGGAGAGTGGCAACGGCCGCGGGGTCCCTGTGGTCCGTGACGCCGTGGCGTATGATTCCATGCCCGCGCTGCACAGCATCCGGCCCGTGCCTCCGCCCATTGATGGGGTGCGCGAATTGCCAAGGAAGGCGTTGCCGGGGCGAATTGGTTCGGCCGCCCCCGGCGGCGTCACCGAGACTCTGGTGCAGGATAACGCCCCGGTGGGCGTCGCCGGCGCGGTAGGTGTGGGTTTTGACGGCGTATCGAATGTGAACGGCGTGCTGCCTCCGGATCCCACCGGCGCCATTGGCCCCAACCATTACGTGCAGGCGGTGAATCTATCGTTTGCGATATATGATCGAGCGGGTACGAAGCTATACGGCCCCGCAAACACCAACACCATTTGGAATGGGTTCGGCGGCCCCTGCCAAAGCACCAATAACGGCGATCCGGTGGTCCTCTACGATCGCGCCGCGGACCGCTTTCTGATCAGCCAGTTCGCGCTCCCCAACTACCCGTCGGGTCCTTTCTATGAGTGCATCGCGGTTTCTCAGGGGCCGAATCCGCTCACCAGCGGCTGGTACCGCTACGCCTTCCTGGTGAGCAACACCAAGATGAACGACTATCCCAAGCTGGCGGTGTGGCCGGACGGGTACTACATGTCGATGAACCAGTTCAACCAGACGACGCTCAGTTGGGGCGGCGCCGGCGCGGTTGTGTTCGAGCGCAGCGCGATGTTGACCGGTGGATTGGCGCGCTCGATTTACTTCGATCTTTACTCGGTGAACGCGAATCTCGGTGGCATGCTTCCATCGGATTGGGATGGAGGGACGGCGAATCCACCACCGTCGAACACCCCCAACATATTCGCGGAAATCGACGACAATGCCTGGGGTTACTCGGACGATCAGATCTGGCTATGGCAGTTTCAAACGAATTGGGGCACCCCAGCCAGTTCCACGTTTACGTCATTAGGAACGCTTCCCACGGCGGCGTTCGATACCAACATGTGCGGTTACGCGCGCGCGTGCATCCCTCAGCCGGGCACTTCGGCGAAGCTCGATGCGCTTTCCGATCGTTTGATGTTCCGCATGCCCTACCGGAATTTTGGAACGCACCAGAGTATGGTCTTGAATCACACCGTGGATACCAACGGCGCGGATCTGGCCGGCATCCGCTGGTATGAATTGCGCAATACGGGCTCCGGCTGGAGTATTGATCAGTCGGCAACGTACGCTCCCGCCGACGGGCAACACCGCTGGCTGGGCAGCATCGCCTTGAACGACATTGGTGACATCGCGCTGGCGTATTCGGTCTCCGGCTCCGCGGTGAGTCCGTCGTTGCGGTTTACGTCGCGCGCCGCGGCCGACCCCCTCGGCACCATGTCGCAGCCCGAAACGTCGATCGTCGCCGGCAGCGGCTACCAGACACATAGCGCGGCGCGCTGGGGCGACTATGCGCACATGAGCCAGGATCCATCGGAACCCGCGACGTTGTGGTTCACCGGCGAATACACCAACTCCGCCAGCAGCGCCAGTTGGAAGACCCGCATCGCCAAGCTGGTGCTGACCACCGCGCCTCCTCCGCCCACCGTCTATTCGCACGCAGTAGTGTCCGGCTATAAGTCGAGCAGGCTCAACTGGTTAGAAAATAGGTCTGATTTTTCCTGGGAGTAAGTGTCGTCAAAGGCCCGTAGAATGGGCGTTTGCTCGAACAAGGTGACGCTGAGAACCTGTAGGATTTGGTAGAGGG
>CAMAUG010000001.1 GCA_945861255.1 Candidatus Sulfopaludibacter sp. SbA3 | reverse complement strand
AGGCCCTGACAGGCCGCCTCTTCATAGCCGGACGTGCCATTAATCTGCCCCGCCAGAAAGAGTCCCTTCAAGCTCTTAACCTCAAGAGAATGAAGGAGTTCTCTGGAGTCAATGGCATCATATTCGATGGCATAGCCGGGCCGGATCATCTCGGCGTCTTCCAGGCCGGGAATCGCTGCAAGCAGGCGCGTTTGCACGTCGATCGGCATACTCGTCGAGAGGCCGTTCACATAGATCTCGTTCGTATCCAGACCTTCAGGCTCCAGAAAAATCTGATGCCGCAGCTTGTCTGGAAACTTGACGATCTTGTCTTCAATGGATGGGCAGTAACGAGGGCCAATACCTTCGATCTGTCCGCTGTAGAGCGGTGATCGAGCGATGCTCTCGCGGACAACCTGATGTGCCGCCTCGGTTGTGTAGCCGATGTAGCAGGGAACCTGCTCGCGCTCAATCCTCCGGGTGAGAAACGAAAACGGCGTCGGCTCGGTATCGCCGTGCTGAGGTTCAAACCGGGACCAATCGATGGAGCGCGCGTCCAATCGTGGGGGCGTTCCGGTCTTGAGCCGCGTCCACCGCAGGCCCAAATTTCGCAACTGGTGTCCGAGGAGGTTCGAAGGAGCTTCGCCATTGCGTCCGCAACTGTACTGTTGTTCGCCGACGTGGGCCATGCCGTTCAAGAACGTCCCGGTGGTTACTACCACGGCCTCGCTTTCAACGCTTCTGCCGTCACGCAGCAACACGCCGCGAATTCGCCGTGGAGCTTCCTCGGAAATCAGCAGAGAAGTCACCTCCGCCTGCAATATTCGGAGATTAGGCTCCTTTTCTAGTAATTCCCGCATCCTAAGCCGGTAGAGCTTCTTATCGCATTGCGCTCGGGGTGACCAGACGGCCGGTCCGCGGCTGGTATTCAGTAAGCGGAACTGAATTCCGACGGCGTCGGTGAGTTCCCCCATGATGCCGCCCAGCGCGTCAATCTCCCGCACCAGATGTCCCTTGGCGATGCCGCCCACGGCGGGGTTGCAGGACATCTGGGCGATGAGATCCAGATTCATCGTAACCATGGCCGTGTTCAGCCCAAGGCGGGCGCATGCCCGCGCCGCCTCGCAGCCAGCATGCCCAGCGCCCACCACGATCACTTGATAACGAGTTGCCAAGATACTTTCAGTTTAAGCGAACGGGCGAGCGCTGCATCGCGGCCCGCGCGTTACGGGGATACAAGGTTAGCTGAGGCTCCGATCCGGGCGCCATGCCGCGCCGCGCCGACTCTAACTCGTCAAGGGGCTCGCCGCCCCTTGGGCAGCGCCGGATTTCGCGCTGCGTCGCTTCCACTCGAACAATACCACTCCTGCCGCCACGCTCACGTTGAGCGACGCTACACCTGCCGCGCCCGCTCCCGCCATGGGGATGCGCACCAGAAAATCGCAACGCTTGGCGGTGTGCTCATGCAGGCCGTGGCCTTCGGCGCCCAGCACGATGGCGGTGGGCTGGGTGAACTCCACCGCGTCGTACGTCGCTTTGCCCCGCTCATCAAGACCGTAGATCCAATAACCGTGCTTTTTCAGATCCTCCAGGGCCCGATTGATGTTGCTGACGCGCACCACCGGCAAATACGCCGTGGCGCCGGCCGCTACGCGAGCGACAGTCTCCGTTAATCCCACGGCGCGGCGCTCCGGAATGACCACGGCGGCCGCGCCCGCCGCGTGGGCTGTACGGATGATTGCGCCTAGATTGTGCGGATCTTCCAGGCCGTCCAGTAGCACGTGCAGGCCGCCGCGGGCCGCGGTTTCTTCGAGCGAGGCATACGCCTCGGCGGCGCCAAAAGCCACCACGCCCTGGTGCTGCGCGCCGTTGACCGCCCGGTCCAACTGAGCCCTCGGCTCAAATCGAACAGCGACACCGCGTTCGCGGCACAGCGCGATGATCTCCTGTAACCGCGGACCTCCGGCGCCTTTGGCGATCAGCACCCGATCTAACGTACGTCCGGCGCGGAGCGCTTCCCGGACGGGATGGATTCCTGCAAGCGGGGACACTATATGATAAGGGTACGTCATGAGCGCGCGCGAAGAAACGCCGGACCAGGGCATGGTCCCCGGACTTTCCGTCACGGAAAGCTCCGGAATTCCGGACAAGCTGTACTTCCGGATCGGCGAAGTCGCGCAGCTGGCCGGGATCAAGCCCTATGTTCTGCGCTTCTGGGAGACCGAATTTCCCGCGCTAGGCCCCAAGAAATCGGGGAAGGGCCACCGCTTGTTCCGCCGCAAGGACGTCGAGCTGGTGCTGGAAATCAAACGCCTGCTTTACGAAAAGCGGTACACCATTGAAGGGGCGCGCAAATTTCTGGAGTCGCCGGCACGGCTGACGCCGGAACGAACTGCCGCCAAACACGCCAAGCCTAAGAAGACGCAGGGACATCTGTTTGACGCTCAATCCCAGACAGATCTGTCTTCCCTGCTCACAACGCTCCGGCAAGAACTGCGGGCTATCGCGGACTTGCTGAAGTAGTTGGCTGCGGGGCGGACACACCCGCCTGCCCTTCCCGACACCGGGTATCGTCATACTCCTTGCGCTGCGTCCGATGAGTTGCTCAGAATGATCCGGCTGACGCGCATCAATCGCCTTCCTTTGGTCCTGAACTCGGATCTCATCGAACATATGGAAGCGACGCCAGACACGATCATCAGCCTGACCAACGGCCAGAAGCTGGTGGTGGCGGAAACGCCGGAAGAGGTGATTGAAAGAGTGATCCAATTCCGGCGGGCGATACTTACGGGGCTTGCCCAGCCCAGTTAGGCGTACCGGCGCGACCACATGGCAGGCACAGCGGAAAAGAAACGTGCCCGCGGCAAGCCGGACCTGGCTACGCTGGCGGGCTTGGGCGTCGCCGGGGGCGGCATCGTCGGAGGGTTGTTGCTGGAGGGAGGTAAGCTCCAGGACGTCACGCAATTCACCGCAGGCTTGATTGTGCTGGGGGGGACCTTGGGAGCGGTTATGGTTTCCACGCCGGTGGACGTGTTGAAGCGTGCCGCTCGCGGATTTACGCACGTCCTGTTCGACCGCTCGCCGCCGCACGACGACCTAGTGGAAGAGATCATCGCCTACGCCACCAAAGCGCGCAAGCAAGGTCTGGTGTCACTGGAACAGGAAGCGCTCGCGATTCCCGATCCGTTCTTGAGGAAAGCCTTGAATCTAGCCGTGGACGGCACCGACAGCCAGGACATTCGCGGCATGCTCGAGCTGGCCATATCGCTCGACCAGCATCACACCGATGCGGAAGCCAAAGTGTTTGAGCAAGCGGGGGGTTACGCGCCCACCGTCGGCATCATCGGCGCCGTGCTTGGACTCATTCAAGTAATGAAGAACCTGGCCAATATCGATGAAGTAGGCCACGGTATCGCGGTGGCTTTTGTCGCCACGGTGTACGGTGTGGGTGTGGCGAACCTGTTTTTCCTGCCCGCCGCTGCCAAGATCAAGGCGCGGGCGCACGTGGAGACGCAGCGCAAGGAACTCATTCTGGAAGGAGTGTGCGGGATTGTGGAAGGGCTGAATCCCAAGTTGATCCGCACCAAGCTGGAGGCGTACGTTCTCGCACCTGCGGCGAAGAAGGCGGTGGCGCCGGCCAAGGGCGCGGGCGCGGAAGCCCCCTCCGAAGCTTGATACCGGCTATACACCATGGCACGCAAGAAACCACCGCCGGAACATGTGAACCACGAGCGGTGGTTGGTCTCCTATGCGGACTTCATCACCCTTTTGTTCGCCTTCTTTGTCGTGATGTTCGCCAGCTCACAAGCCGATAAAGGAAAGGCGCAGCAGGTTTCCGACTCCGTCAAGAAGGCACTGGAAGGAGAGAGCATGGCGTCGGTGATCGCTTCGGTTCTGGGCGGCACCGTCTCAGACAAAGGCGTCGGCAATGCGCAAATGCACGGCCCCGGGGGAGCTGAGCGGCTCAGCGAGGCCAAGAGAGAGGAGAAACTGGCGGAACTGGTGCCTTCGCTCAAGGTGCTCTCCGAAGAACTGAAGATGGAGATTGAGGCCGGCCGCATCCAGGTGGACATGCAGGCGCGCGGCCTGGTGGTAAGTTTTAGGCAGGCCGCATTGTTTCCTTCGGGAGGAGACGAGGTGTCGACCGAAGCTTTCCAGAGTCTCACTAAGGTTGCCGCGGCCATCATACGCATTCCCAATCCCGTGCGGCTGGAAGGCCACACGGACTCGCTGCCCATCAACACGGCGCGGTTCCATAGCAATTGGGATCTCTCGGCGGCACGAAGCATTGCTCTGCTCAAGCTGCTGTCGGAGCGCTTCGAGGTTCCTGCCGGACGCCTCTCCGTCGCGGGTTACGCCGATAATGCTCCGATCGCCTCCAACGACACTGACGACGGCCGAGCCCGCAACCGGCGCGTGGATATGGTTATTCTGAACGAACAGGGCGTGCTGGGGGAGCCGTCCGCCAATATGAATGCGGCGGATCCGAAAGGCGCAAACTCAAACCGCTAGAATAGAAATCGCATGCTTGAAAAAGTTCGTAAGGCGGTTTTCCCCGCGGCCGGGCTCGGCACGCGCTTCCTCCCGGCCACCAAGGCGCAACCCAAGGAGATGTTGGCCTTGGTCGACAAGCCCTTGATTCAGTACGGCGTGGAGGAGGCGATTCACTCCGGCGTACACAACATCATCATCGTCACCGGACGAGGGAAGAGTGCGATCGAAGATCATTTCGACGTCAGCTTTGAACTGGAGCATTTGCTCGAAACGCGCAAGAAGAAAGATTTGTTGGAAACCGTGCGCGCGGTTTCCGATATGATCGACGTCGCCTACGTGCGCCAGAAAGAAGCATTGGGATTGGGGCACGCCGTGTTGCGAGCGCGCGAGCTGGTGGGTAACGAACCGTTCTCGGTGATTCTTTCCGACGACGTGATCGACGCCGAGACCCCGTGTCTGCGCCAGCTGCTGGACGTCTATGAGTTTTATCACGCGCCGGTTCTGGCGCTGATGGAAGTGCCGCGCGAGAGCATCTCCCACTACGGCGTGGTGGACGCCGAACCGGTGGGCCATAACGGAGAACGTGGCCGTCTGTACCGCATTCGCAATCTGGTGGAGAAGCCCAAGGTGGACGATGCGCCGTCGAATCTGGCGATTATCGGGCGCTACATCTTGACTCCGGAGATTTTTCAATCGCTCGAGGCTATTTCACCGGGCAGCGGCGGCGAGATCCAATTGACTGACGGCCTCAAGCACATGTTGCGCAGCCGTCCGATCTACGGCTATAAATTCGAGGGGAAACGCTACGATGCAGGCGACAAGCTGGGATTCCTGCAGGCCACGGTTGAGTTCGCCCTAAAGCGCCACGACCTGGGCGAAGCGTTTCGCGACTATTTGAAGCACCTCCCGTTATGACGCAAAGCTCGTGCGAGCTCGCCCTTCAGTTCATTGCCCGTGGCAGGAGTGTGCGGGCGGGTATGGAGGAATCAGCAACCAGCGTCCGCCCCAGCACCGCCTTACGCCAGGCCGCGCGTGGCGATTCGAAGAGTGCCGTGGCATTCAAGCCCCGTGACCCCGTGTGACCCCGCTAACCGCCAAAATTCGCGACGAGATTCTGCACCATGGCCCCATGCGGTTTTCGCGGTTCATGGATTTGGCTCTTTACGATTCCGAACACGGCTATTACCGTAGGCGAAGGCACGCGGGACCCGATCCGTTCGGCCGCTCGGGCGATTTCTTCACGGCCGAACAACTGCAACCGGTCTTCGGGCGCCTGATCGCGGCGGCCATCGACGATCTGGCGGCTGCATTGCGTGGAGCCGCGAAGTTTACGGTCGTCGAGATCGGCGCTGGGCGGGGCGAGATGGCCGACGCGCTAGGGCGTTTCCACTACGTCCCCATCGACATCGACGGCGGCGAAATGCCGGAGCGGTTCAGCGGAGTGGTGTTCTCAAACGAATTTTTCGATGCCTTGCCGGTCGAGACCGCCCTGCGTGATGGCGCCGCGTGGCGCGAACAACGCGTCGGTATCCGTAGCGATGGCTTCTCCTTTATCGCCGGGCCCTTGGTTGATGAAAAAGCCGCGCGCTATCTGGAGCGTCACGCACACGCGGAGCAGCAACTGGTCGAACTGCATTTCAACGCGGTCGAATGGATGCGACGCATCGCTGAACGGTTGGAGCGCGGGTACGTTCTCACGATCGATTATGGATATACCGCGCGCGAAGCCGTCCGCTTCCCCAACGGTACCCTTATGAGTTACCGGCGGCACATGGCGTGCGAAGACGTGCTGGAAGACCCGGGCAATCGCGACATCACCTCGCACGTCCCGTTTTCCGTGTTGCAGGCCGCGGGCGAGAACGTGGGGTTGGAGACCATCTGCAACGAAACGCTCATGCAATGGTTAATGCGGCTGGGCGAGAGCCGCTTTGAGCAAGCGATTTCGGGCGGGCACGCTCTGCAGTTGAAGACGCTGCTGTATGGCTTGGGGGAAACGTTCCGGGTGCTGCTGCAACGCAAACCATGACATGAGTGGCCGCCAACAACAACGGCCCCGATTACTCGGAACAACAATAAAAACGGCCCCGATTACTCGGGGCCGGTACTGATCGAAACTCGCTATCGCGAGCCGCTGAGCTACTTCTTCTTCTTCGGAGCAGCTTTCTTTTTGGCGGCCGCTTTTTTCTTGGTTGCGTATTTCATTCGTTGATTCTCCCTTAACATCAGATTGCGCGCCGCTCTTGCGAGAGCGCGCTTGTGTCCCCTTTATAAGGTGGATTGAAAAGAAAGTCAAGAAAAAAATGCATGTGCCGAGGGGTCCTTGGCCATCGGCTTGCACGTGTGATGAGGGTCCCACGCATGCAAACGTAAACAGATAGAATTGTTTTAGGCGGTATAGCGTGTTCCGAGGCCCTGTTCATGCATGTTTGGCGAGCATCGTGTTTTGGTTGTCGCTGCTGCTGCTGAGCGCGGGAGCCGTGAGCTGCGGCCGCAGGTCAGCGCGGGTGCAGGCTCCGGTGGCGCCGGCGCGCGTGGGAGAGACGGAGACCGGCATCGCGAGTTGGTATGGCGCGCCGTACCACGGGCGGCGGACGGCGTCGGGCGAAGTCTACGACATGGAGCGACTCACCGCCGCGCATCGGCGTCTTCCATTTCAGACGTGGGTTGAAGTCACCAATTTAGAAAACGGCAGACGCGTGGACGTGCGCATCACCGACCGCGGCCCCTTCGCGAAGGGACGCATTATCGATCTCTCGCACGCCGCCGCGCGCGACATCGCAATGCTGGGACCAGGGACCGCGAAGGTACGGATCAAAGTGATCGCCCCGCGCGACGCGCGTACTTCGGCGGGAACGCCGGACACCGATTCCGTGGAAGGCTCCGTGACACAACGCGCGGGACCGCTCCTTGTGACGTATGCGGTGCAAGCGGGAGCATTCGCGGACCGGGAGCGTGCCGAGGAGTTGCGCGCCCGGCTGGCGGATAGGTTCGGCGAGGCGCGCGTGCTTCCAACCGAAGCAGCGCCGCCGTTGTGGCGGGTGGTGGTGGGTAACGGTTTCACGCTTGACCAGGCCAACGATTTGGCCGTGAGGCTCCGTCAGGAGACAGGCGCCGCGATGGTGATCGTGGAGCCGGTGGCGCGTCCTTGATTAAGTAAGATTAGGTAAGTGGAACGCCCTTCACAACCCCACAAAGGGGGTAATCCATACCCGCAACATGCCTACCCCACTTCTCCTTAGGCGGATCTTGAAGAAAGCGCAAATCAACCGTAGATTAAATCTTGATCACTGCACTATATAACGTGAAAGCGGCTCTCCGAATGAGTCCAGGTGGTAGAGGAATGAAACTGAGCATGCGGGTACGGACGAAATGATGGGAACGGCCGCGGAAGAGACTCGCCATGTGTTAGTGGGCCACTCGGTTCGCACGCGCAAGGTGTTGCATCTCATAGAGAAGCTGGGCCGCTGCCGATGGCCCGCGCTGCTGCTCGGGGAAACAGGCACGGGCAAGGAAGTGGTGGCGCGCAGTATCCATAATAAGGACCCGCGCGGGCCCTTCGTGACGATTGACTGCTCCTCCATGGTGGGTCCTCTGATGGAGAGTGAATTGTTTGGCCACGTGAAGGGCGCGTTCACGGGCGCGGCCGGCGCCAAGATCGGGCTGCTTGAAGCAGCAGACGGAGGGACGGCGTTCTTCGATGAGATCGGCGAGCTGCCTCTGGATCTGCAGGCCAAGCTGTTACGCGTGTTGCAGGAAAAGGAGTTCCGTCCAGTAGGGTCACTGACCACGCGGCGTTCGGATTTCCGGATCATCGCGGCGACGAATCGCGATCTTGCGAAGGAAGTGGAGAAGGGCACGTTCCGCAGGGACCTGTATTTCCGGCTGAACGTGATCAACTTGCGGCTTGCGCCATTGCGGGAACGCAAAGAGGACATCCCGGAGCTCATCAATCATTTTTTATCCCGCGTGGGCAGCCATTACAGCGTGACCGCGGAGGCGCTGGAGGTCATCCTCTCTTATGAATGGCCGGGCAACATCCGCGAACTAGAGAACTGCGTTCAGCATATGGTGGCCATCAATTCCGGCCCGCTGCTGCACGTTGCCGATCTCCCGTCGAACTTACAGAATCACCTGATCCAGAAGAAGGCGCAGTATCTTACCGCAGCCGTTGGGGCGTATCCGGCAACGCCGCTGGGAGGCGCTGGTGGATCTGACCGGCCAGATACTCTGGCGGGTGCTCCCGCTTCCATTCCCCTGCCCACGGTGGTACCCCTTGCGGAACTAGAACGCCGTGCGATTATCAACGCGCTGGACTACACGCGAGGAGACCGTGCCGTGGCGGCCCACTTGCTTGGAATCGGCCGAACCACGTTGTACCGGAAGCTCAAGGAATATCAGATGGTGAATTGAAAATCTTGAGAGCTTCGCGCGCGTCCCTGCACTATCTAACGTGAATATTCGAGTCCTGCTGATCGAGCCGGACGCCGTCGACGCGTCGTTCATCCAGGATGTCCTGGTGGAAACGAGTGCCGGAAATTTCTGGCACGGGTGGGTCACGTTTGAGACGATCCATGCCGCCAACTGGGACGAGGCGGTCGCGGTGCTGGCCAACGACGCCATCGATATTGTTCTCCTTGCGCCCGGCACTTCCGATACAAGACTACTGGTACGCTTCCGCATGTTGGAGGAGCTGGCGCCCGGTATTCCCATCGTTGTGTTGGCCGCTTTGGACGATCGCGAGTTGGCCGTGGGTCTGTTGCGGGAAGGCGCGCAGGATATCCTGCTTAAGAGTGACCTGGACTGCAAGCCGTTGGCGCGCGCCATGCGCCACGCGTTGGAGCGCCAGCGATTCGTTGCCGCGATTCGCGCGGCATCCATGTTGGACGCGCTGACCGGGTTGGTGAACCGCGAGGCTTTTTTCATGTTGGCCGGGCGCGACCGGAGCTTGGCCGCACGTCTCGAGCATCGGCTGCTATTCATCGCGGCCGAGCCGGAAGCCCTCGCTCGGGGCAGTCCGGGAGAGCGCAACGATCTGGTGATGATGGAGGCCTCCGAGTTCCTGCGGACCTCGATTGGGCCAGCGGATTTGTTGGGGCGTATTTCAGCGACTCGTTTCGGTCTCGCCATTTTCGATAGCGGCGCCGAAACGGTGGAGCGGGCTTGGATGCGTTTGTATTCCTGCGGGCGCGAGCATGGCATCCGAATCGGCGGGTCGATTTTCGACGTGCAACTCCATCCTGCCGGCATAGAACGCTTGCTGGAGCAGGCCGAACTGGATTTGGCCGGACGCCGCTCAGGAGTTTCCACGGCGGAGCCTTCCTGGGCACACGGCGCCACTGGGAGCTAGCGACCAACGCTCCCGGCATGCGACGATAACATTCGCGTGCGCATCGCACTCGACGCCACATACAGCCTGGGCCGGAACTTGTCCGGCGTCGGCGTGTATTCGCGCGAGATTCTATTTGGTTTGGCCGGCACCCATCCCGGCGCGACGTTTCAATTCTGCTACCGCCCTCACCGTTTCTTGCGCTCCCTGGCGGATTCGCTTCCTCCGAACGCGGGCCGCCATATATTGCGCGGCACGCCGCGGGCGGACTTGTTCCATGCGTTGAACCAGCGTGTGGACGCTCCGGCTCGCCGCACCGTGGCGACTTTTCACGATCTGTTCGTGATGACGGGCGACTATTCTTCTCCGGAATTCCGCGCACGTTTTACGGAACAAGCGCGGCAAGCCGCGGCCCGCTGTGATGCGATTATCGCCATCTCGCGATTCACCGCCTCGCAGGTGGAAGCCCTATTGGGTGTTGAGAGCGCCCGCATCCACGTGATCCCACACGGTGTGCGAGTGCCGCCCGCCGGCGCCGCCGCCGCACGCGAAAATCTGGTTCTGTGCACGGGCGCTATCCAACGCCGGAAGAACACGGCACGGCTGGTGAAGGCTTTCGAACAGATGCCGGCTGGCTGGCGTCTGGCGTTGGCCGGCGCCACCGATGGGTACGGAGCCGCCGAGGAGCTGCGCGCCGTGGAGCAGAGTCCCCGCGAGGCGGATATCCAGGTACTCGGCTACGTCTCCCCGCGGCAATTGGATGCTCTGTATCGCCGCGCGCGCATCTTCGCGTTCCCTTCATTGGATGAGGGGTTTGGGATGCCGGTCCTCGAAGCGATGGCGTATGGAGTACCGGTGGTGACTTCTAACTGCTCCGCACTCCCCGAGGTGGCTGGAGACGCCGCGCTTCTGGTGGAGCCGCGTAGTGAGGAGGAGATCGGCGCGGCGATGCGACGTTTGGCCGGCGACGCGGACTTGAGTGCGGAGTTTTCGCGCCGGGGCGCCGCACGCGCGCGGGGGTTTACCTGGGAGGCGGCGGTGGAACGCACGTGGGATGTGTACAACCAGCTCATTGGCCCGGTCTCTTAGCTGAGCTTAGGCTATGTGCTCCGCGCGTCCAGCGCCGCGCGCCGCAGTTCACCCAGTTTCATATCCGTCACCGCCAGTGCCACCAGCCCGGAGACGATCAGCGGCAGCGTAACCACGGCCCACAGCACCAAGCCCACGCGCGAGGCTTCGCTCGATTCCAGCGAAAAGACATTTTGCAGCACCGCCGCCAGGAATAGCGGGATGGCGGGATTTGCGGGCGCTTGAGGAATCGCGCTGCCCAGGCGCAGCAGTAGCGCGATTGCGAACGCCGCCAGCGCGGAGAAATCGAGACGGTAAGCTTGCAGCGCCATGTAGAGGGGAATCGTTTGGAAGAGCAACAGTGGAACGCTCGCGGCGAAGGCCAGCAGCAAGTAGCGGGAATGACCAATCTTACCCAGGTCTTCAATGAGGATTTGAATATGTTTGCGCCATTTTCCGGAACCAGGGTTGACGGCCGGCGGGCCACGCTTCCAGAACATCGCCAGGCCCAGAACCGCGGCCAACACCAGAACCACGATTCCCAGAACATATGCTCCGTCGACGACGTAGCGCAGCGCCGCCGGTACTGGAATGTAGGGCAACACCAGCAGCAGGCTGGCCACCAGCAATATGCCGTCGAAGACGCGCTCAATCAGTAGGCTGGTGAGCGCCACGGAGAGGGGCAAGTCGGGCCGCCGCGCCAGCAGGTAGCAGCGGATCACTTCGCCCGCTCGCAGAGGCAGAACTTCGTTGGCGAACATGCCGACGTAGAGTGCCCGCGCTGTTTCCCAAAACCCCAGCCGCGCCACGGGGTGCAACACCAGCCGCCACCGCAGCGCCTGCCACAGGAAAATGGCGACAGCGGAGATGCAGGCTGCCGTCATCCAGGACCAGTCCAGCGCCAGGACGTCGTCGCGTAGCTGGCTCAGATGCGCGTCGCGCAGCGTCCATACAAGGCTGGCGATGGATGCAATGTTGATTATTACGAGCAGCACTCGCGGCCACGGGCTGCCTAGCTTGTTCTCACCCAAACTTCATGATAGCGGCCCGCGCCCCACGCGTTCCAGCGCGCCACGGCGTTCCAAGCGGCACGGAAGGCGCTTCGGCACGACGAAGCACGCTCACGGGCGCATGGTGGCGGGCCGGGCTCGGTGTCACGGCACGTAGTATCGGGCGTTAAGACGCGAGTCCGTCCCGGATTTTGTCCGCCGCCGCCTTGCCCACCACGCCCGCGAGTTCCTCTTCGGGAGCCTGCCTGACGCGCTCCACGCTTCCAAAATGCTGCAGGAGCTTGGCTGCCGTCTTCTCGCCGACTCCCGCGATCTGAATCAATTCACCGCGCAGACGGCTGGCGTTGCGGCGCGTCCGGTGAAACGTGACTGCGAAGCGATGGGCCTCATCACGCACCTGCTGGATCAAATGCAGCACCGGCGAAAACTTGTCCAGGATCACAGGCTCGTCCTCCTGCCCGTACACGTAGATCCATTCCTCGCGCTTGGCGATGGACGCCAGTGGTTGATCGGTGATGCCGAGTTCTTCGAGCGCGCCCGCCGCGGCGTGCAGCTGGCCCAGGCCGCCGTCCACCAGAACCAGCCCGGGCCGGGCCGCACCTTCGTCCTTCAGGCGTTGGTAGCGCCGTGTGATCACCTCGCGCATGGAGGCGAAGTCATCGTTGCCCTCCACCGTCTTGATCACGAACTTGCGGTAATCGGCCTTCTTCATGCGGCCCTTCTCCCACACCACCATGCTGGCCACCTTGTCGGTGCCCTGAATGTGGGAGATGTCGAAGCACTCGATGCGGGCGGGCGGCGCTTCCAATCCGAGCGCGTCTTGCAGTGCCGCTTCAATCGCCTTCGATGACGGCTTCAAGACGCGGAACCGCTGCTCAAAGCTGTGTTTGGCGTTGGATTCCACCAGTTCAATCATGGCCTTCTTCTGGCCGCGCTGCGGCGTGTGGATTTCCACCTTCCGTCCGCGCTTTTCCGTCAGCAGTTCTTCCAGCACATCGCGGTCTTCAAACTCCACCGGCACATGGATGAATGCCGGAACGTAGGGGTCATCCAGGTACACCTGCATCAGCAAGGAGCAGAAGAACTCCGGCGCTTCGAACTCACGCTGGTCTTCCCAGAAGAATTCGCGGCGGTCCACGATGTGACCGTGGCGCAGGTGGAACAGGTTTACGGCGAGCAAGGGTGGCTCCGCGTGATAGGCGAAGATATCGGTATCGGCGCCTTCCGCGGCAGCCATTTTTTGCTTTTCGCCGGCCTCCTCCACGGTCTGCATCAGGTTATGCAGCGCGGACGCTTCTTCATAGCGCATTTCGGCGCTGGCGGCGTCGATCTTTCCTTGCAGCTCCTGCGCCAGATCTTTGTGGCGGCCCTCCAGGAACAATCGCACGGAACGCACGGCTTCGGCGTAGCGCGCTTCCGTGGTCAGGCCATCCACGCACGGGCCCAGGCAGCGGTGGATGTGAAACTCCAGGCACGGATGCGTGTGCTTGCGCGTCATGTCGATCTTGCAGGATGGCACCTTGAAATGCCGATGGATGAAGTGGACCAGGCGGTGCGCCAGGTTGCCCGGGAAATACGGGCCGTAGTATGTGGAGCCGTCTTTCTTCAATCTCCGCGTGACGTAGACGCGCGGGAATTTCTCGCCCGTGAGCTTGATGTAAGGGTACGTCTTGTCATCACGCAGCAGAATATTGAAGCGCGGCTTCCACTGCTTGATCAGATTGTTTTCCAGCGCCAGCGCTTCTTTTTCGTTATCGACGTGGATATAGTCGACCTGCCGCGCTTCGCCGATCAGCGTTCCGGTCTTCGAATCCGCCAGACGTTCATCGGAAAAGTAGCTGCGCACGCGGCTGCGCAGGTTCTTGGCCTTGCCGACGTAGATGATGGTTCCGTAGGCGTCCTTGTAGAGATACACGCCGGGCAATAGCGGAAGTTCGGCGGCCTGTTCGCGGAGATCTTGCGTCCGAGGCTCTTGGTTTCGAAAATCCTTCATTGGTTCTACACTTAAATTGTGTCACGCGCTGTGTGGTTGAGTGTCTGGGTGTACCTGCTGGTCAGGCCCGCACTTCCCGCGCAGCAACCCACGCCACCGTCACCCGCCGGTACCATCGAACAGGAACCTCCGGAAGAAGACCCCGACCGAAAGCCGCAGGAATATTCGTTCAATCCCTTGGAAGCCGGGCGCAATATGACGGCCGGGAACTTCTACTACAAGAAAGGGAACTACCGGGCGGCCTTCCGCAGGTATGTGGAAGCAACCAAGTGGGATCCGACGTCAGGACAAGCGTTACTGAAACTGGCGGCTGCATCGGAAAAGCTGCGCGACTTCGAAGGCGCGCGCACGGCCTACACGAAATATTTGGAACTGGAGCCGGACGCCAAGAACGCGCCGGAGATCAAGAAGCGGCTGGCTAAGCTTCCGGCGCACGCGCCGCCGGCTGCCACGCCGGCAAATTCCATGACGAATTCTAAGAAATGACCGACAAGATCGTCGTGCTCACCACTTGCGATTCGGAAGAGCAAGCCGCGCGCATCGCCCGGCGCTTAGTGGAACAGCGCTTGGCCGCGTGCGTCAATATCGTCCCGCGCACCACCAGCGTCTACCGCTGGAAGGACAACATCGAGAGCACTGAGGAATGGCTGTTGATCGTCAAGTCCCGCCGGCAATTGTTTCCCCTATTACGCGCCGAGATCGAAATAATTCACGGTTACGAAGTGCCAGAACTGATCGCGCTTCCCATCATCGACGGAGCGGAAGCATATCTCAACTGGATGGACGACGAGCTCAAGGCTGCTGAATAGGTTCGATATCGGTCGGCAAATCCTTCAGCCGGTCCAACGCTTTCTGGAGCGCGGGCCGGATGACACCCATTTCGTCAAGCATCTTCCGGGCGCGAGCATAATCGCCGGTGGCCTCCACGTCCAGTAGATCGTGCACCAGGTCGCGCACAGCCGGCTTGATTCTACTGAAGTCCACGGCGAATGTGCCGTCGGGTTTCGCGACAAACGCGCCCTTGTCCATCAAATAGTTGAACTGCAAAGCCATACCCTTGCCATGGGCCTCATGAACGCCGAACCGGAGCGTCCGGAAAGAGGACGCCAGAAACGTGGTGTACAAGGGCCGCTCCGCCGCGGGCAGTGCCTTGCGGTCGAACAGATACTGCAGCATGAACAGACCGGTGGCATCGGCCTTGGCTTCTTCGATGGCCGCGCGCTGTTCCTTGAGCGTCTGCCGGACGTTGTTCTGCGGGCCGATGCCGTGTGTCATTTCATGCGCCAAGATGTGGCTGAAGAAGGAATCGAAGCGCAGATCTTTTTGATCGCCAGTGGACAGCACGCGCGCCGCGATAGGCTGCAATGTTTTCGCGAACTTGGCTTCCTGGACGTTCTTGAGCATCACGCGCTTGGAACCCATCTCTCGCACGATGCGTTCGTCATTGGGCAGATTAAACGCCGCTGTCCGGACGCCATGAGCGCCATCGCCGGTGGCCACAACCTGATTGACCACCCGGATAGGCGCCAGCGCCCCAAGCTTGGGATTCTTGTACTTGGCGTCCATCGGCAAGTTGTTCTCGAGCTCCTGCATGCGATCGGCGAAGCTCTTGACCTCGGCGGTCTCCTTTTCGTCGCGCACGGTGACGTACGCCTCGAACGCGGCTTTGTAACCGAATATTTCGTCTTGATAGGTTTCGTACGGCCCGATGGTGATGTCGATGGGCGCGTCCAGTTTCATCCAAGCGACGTCGGACGCGTAGTAATCGTCCGTGCGGAAGGCCGCTGCGCGAAGCTTTAAGAATTCCTGAAGCGATGCATTGGGCGTCAGTGCCGCCGCCTCTTCCAGCAACTTCGAGGCGCGCCCCAGTTCCGCCGCATAGGCCTTGCTGTAGGGAACGACGCTAAGTTTCCTGGCCGCATTCCGCCGGATCAAGGTAAAGAACCCGCGCGCCTGTTCCTGCTGTGCCTTGGGGAGTTTGGCGGCCCACGTTTCGAATTCGTCCTTGCTCATGTCCTCGGGATAGAAGTTCGCGCCTGGAAGCTTCTTCGCTGGAACGCCCGCGAGGAACGCGGTCTGGCCGTCCAGATCCGACCACGGCCCCTTGTTAATGTCGAAGTAGCGGAGCCGTGCTTTGCCCAGAGGCGATTGGTCTTTGGCGAGCCGCGCCCGCAGCGCCGCGTTCCCGGCCCAGCGTTGCGTGACAAACAACCCATCCAGCACGCGTGCGGCTTCGATCAACTTCGCCAGTGCCTGCTTGTCTCCAGGGGCCAGGCCGGACGTGTCCGCCTTCAGTTCCACCGGCGCGAACCGCGCGATCATGCGATTCAATTCATCCAGGTCCGGGACCGCGGCCATGAGCGCCATACAAATAAGAAAGGGAGCATACGTTGTTCTAAAGCGACGCATGCCCCCAGGATACTTCCTTCCGTCGGTTCGCTAATCTTTTCCGCTCTGAATCCGCATCCCGTAGAACGAGCGGTACACGAACACCATGGAGATCAGCAAGAAAACCACGGCCAGTCCAGTAGTGAGACCAGCGCCCTGTTTTTCAGTCATCGACACCGCCAACTCAACGGCTAGCAGGCCGAATAGAGTGGTGAACTTGATGATCGGGTTCAATGCAACGCTCGACGTATCCTTGAACGGATCGCCCACCGTGTCGCCCACCACAGTGGCGTCGTGCAGCGGAGTGCCTTTGGCCTTCAGCTCTACTTCGACGATCTTCTTCGCATTATCCCAAGCGCCGCCGGCGTTGGCCATGAAGATGGCTTGATACAAGCCGAACAGGGCGATCGAGATCAGGTAGCCGATAAAGAAATACGGCTCGAAGAACGCAAACGCCAGCGTGGAGAAGAACACTGTCAGGAAGATGTTGAACATGCCCTTCTGCGCGTATTGTGTGCAGATTTCCACCACCTTTTTCGAATCCGCAACCGACGCTTTCGTGACGCCTTCCAACTTGATGTTGGCCTTAATGAACTCCACCGCGCGATATGCGCCCGTGGTCACGGCTTGGATCGATGCGCCGGTGAACCAATAGATGACCGCGCCGCCGCTGATGAGTCCAAGCAGAAATGGCGGGTATAGCAAAGACAGGTTTTGCAGATTCTCGGTCAAGCCGTTGGTCAGGCTCACGATGATCGAGAAAATCATGGTGGTCGCGCCCACCACGGCCGTGCCTATCAGCACGGGCTTCGCTGTCGCCTTGAACGTATTGCCTGCGCCGTCGTTGGCTTCCAGATTGTGTTTGGCCTTTTCGAAATCAATGTCGACGCCGAAATCTTTCTTGACTTCGTTCTTGATGTTCGGCAGCGTTTCGATCATGCTCAGCTCATACACGGACTGCGCGTTGTCGGTCACGGGACCGTAGGAATCCACCGCGATGGTGACCGGCCCCATGCCCAGGAACCCGAAAGCTACCAGGCCGAAGGCGAACACAGCGCCCGAATTCTGAAGGAAAATGCCGCCCGGCATGGAAGTACTCACGCCGTAGGCGATCGCCATCAAGGCCATCATCGTCAATCCCATCCAATAGGCGCTGAAGTTGCCCGCCACCAAGCCGGACAAAATATTGAGCGACGCTCCGCCCTCGCGAGAGCTGGAGACCACTTCCTTGACGTGGCTGGATTCCACGGAAGTGAAAACCTTGACCAGCTCCGGAATGATGGCGCCGGCCAGCGTGCCGCACGTGATGATGGAAGAAAGCTTCCACCACATGGTCGAATCGCCGCCCAGCTCCGGAATCATGAAGTAGGAAACCAGATAGGTCGCGGCGATGGAAACGATGGAGGTCAGCCACACCAGGGTGGTCAGCGGCGCTTCGTAGTTCATGGCGTCCACGTTCTGATAGCGGGCCTTCGCCATGGCTTCATTGACGAAGTAGGAGAGGCCGCTGGCGATGATCATCATCACGCGCATCACGAAGATCCAGACCAGCAGCTCGACCTTGGTAATGTCATTGGTCACCGCCAACAGGATGAACGTGATCAGCGCCACGCCCGTGACGCCATAGGTTTCGAAACCATCGGCCGAAGGCCCCACGGAATCGCCCGCGTTATCGCCGGTGCAGTCCGCGATCACGCCGGGGTTGCGCGCGTCGTCTTCCTTGATCTTGAACACAATCTTCATCAAGTCCGCGCCGATATCGGCGATCTTGGTGAAGATGCCGCCCGCCACGCGCAGCGCGGCCGCGCCCAGCGATTCGCCGATGGCGAAGCCGATGAAACACGGGCCGGCGTAGTCGCCGGGGATGAACAACAAGATGCACAGCATCAGAAACAGCTCCACGGAGATCAGCAACATGCCGATGCTCATTCCGGCTCGCAGCGGAATCGCATAGCAGAGGTACGGCTTCCCTCCCAGGCTGGCGAAGGCCGTGCGCGAGTTCGCGAACGTGTTTACGCGGATGCCGAACCACGCCACACCATAGCTGCCCAAAATCCCGATGATGCTGAAGATCAGAATGATCGCCACTTGGAAAGCGGGCATGTTCAGAAGGAATCCGAAGTAGAACAGGATGATCGCGCCGATGAAAGTTTCGAGAATCATCAGGAACTTGCCCTGCGTGATCAAGTATGTTTTGCAGGTCTCATAAATGAGCTCCGAGATTTCGAGCATCGACTTGTGCACCGGCAGGTTACGCAGGTGCGTATACATCATCAAGCCGAAAACAAAGCCGAGCGCGCTCACCGCCAAGCCTATCAGCAGCAGCGTAGGGCCGCTCACGGCGCCATTAAGGAACACGGCCTGGTTGAGGTCGGGCAATTTTAATTCCGCTTCACCTTGCGCGAAGACGGGCGTGGAAAAAGAAAGCGCGATCAGCGCCAGCAGGAAAAGCGACACGGCGCGCTTGCTAAGGCCAGGCGAAAAGGTCTTTAGCATTCGGGACAAACCTCCAGTGGGGGTTACGAGAAGATGGGCCGTCACCTAAGGTGGCCCGGCGAAGCGGCGCTGCACAACAGCCCCGCTTGCTCCTGTCAGCATAACGCGAAAGCGGGGGTTTCGCAACCTGCTTGCATCTGAAAAAGACCTATATCACCTGTAGGATCAAGCACTTCAGGTAATGGGTCTCGGGTACTGTGAGTAATATCGGGTGGTCGGCTGACTGCGTCCGCCGTTCCAGTACGCGCAGTGTTTTGCCGGCGTCCAGCGCGGCTTCGGCCACAATTTGGAACAGCGCGGCTTCGCTCATATGATGCGAACAGGAGCACGTGACCAGAACACCGCCGGAATCGAGCAGCCGCAGCGCGCGCAGGTTGATCTCCTTGTAGCCGCGCGCGGCGGCTTCGACGTCCCGGCGCGATTTCGCGAACGCCGGCGGGTCCAGGATCACCATGGAGTAGCGGCGCTCGATTCCGGATAGAAATTCGAAGAGATCCGCTTGACGCCAACGGATATTGGAAATGTCGTTTGCTTGCGCGTTCGCGGCCGCCGTCTCCAGAGCGCTCCCCGAAGAATCGACAGCCTCCACGGATTCGGCCTTCCCTGCCGCGTGCAGCGCGAAGCCGCCCGTGGAGGTGAAGCAATCGAGCACACGCCCCCGGGCCCACCGCGCCGCCGCGCCGTAATTTTCGCGCTGATCCAGATACACGCCCGTTTTTTGTCCACGCAGGAGATCCGCTTCAAGCTTCAGGCCGTTCATTTCGATGTGCACGCGTTCCGGAACTTCACCCGAGAGCGTGACCACCTCTTGTTCAAGTCCTTCCAGCTTTCGAACGCCGGCGTCATTGCGCGCCAGGATGCCCGCCGGGGCCAACAGTTCCGTGAGGCAATGCGCAATCAGGTCGCGCGCACGGTCCATGCCCTGCGTGAGTGTCTGCATCACCAGGCAACGGTCGTAGCGATCCACGATCAGGCCGGGCAGCAAATCGGCTTCGGAAAACACCAGGCGGCAGGCATTGGAGCGCTCGACCACGCGCTCACGATGCGCGATGGCGGCAGACAGGCGGTGGAGGAAAAACGTTTTGTCCACCGGCTCCCGTCCCAGCATTCGCAGAGTGATCTGTGAAGTGGAACTGTAGTGCGCGTTACCCAGCGTTTTCCCGCGAGGATCCACTACGCTGACTGCGTCGCCGGGCTGCGCGCCGCCGTGGGCCACAACGTCGCTGGCAAAGATCCATGGATGCCCGCTGGCGACGCGATCCGCCCCCTTGCGGTTCACCACAACGGCTGACCGCGACGCCAGTCCGCTGCTCTTCTTCAAAATCTTGCCGGCGGTTTCCACCTTACAAGCATGGCACGCCGCTACCATAGCGTGACTGCAGGGGCCGGATACGCATCGCCACAGAGGCGGAACGTAAGCGGGGCCGAACGAAATCACCTTAGTACTTTGGTTTGCTGCCCGCCGTGCTACGCTGGCCATGCTGTTCCTTAGGAGGGTGCTATGACATCGAATTGGCGGTATGTTTTTGCGCTAACACTTATTCTGTTCGGCCTTTTCGGCGGGCCCATGGACGTGCATGCCGCCGATCTTACCTGCTCAACGGCCACGACGCTTGATGCCCTGGTCACATGCATTCGCGGGCAGATGCCCGGCAGCGGATCCAACGGATTTATCGCTCCCAGCGCCACGCAGCAAGCCGAGTGGCGAACGGTGGTGCGGCAGATGCTTGAAGGGTCGTGCAACTTCGCCGTGCCCGCGAGCTTGTCCGGAGTCATGCAACTCCGCACCTTCGTCGACATGGGCAACGGCAAGGGTTATTGCCTTTTCATGGAAGTCCAGGACGCGAACGGTAACGGAGAGGTGGACCGCGGCTGGGGAACGTTCATCGTGGATCCCATCGCGGATCGTGAGTTGAGCCATCAGGCGCCGCACCCCATCTATGACAGCACGACGGAGAACCAAGGCGTCACCATCTTTCGCGACACCAACTCGCGTAGCTATCTGATGTGCGGCGCGCACCGCTTGGCGAACTCCCAGACCAGTTCGTGCCAGACGTCCTACCAGGTAGCGGACTGCGCGCATAACGTCGACAACATGTTTCAGCCCACCAACCAGGAGTTGCTTGCGTTTTACGGCGCCAATCCGTGGACCGCGATTCAGTGGCATGGCATGGCGGCCTCCAGTTGCAGCGTGGAAGCTTATATGACCCATGGCCGCAACCAGGCGCCGGTGCCGGGCGACAAGATACTGGAGCTGAAGAACAACATGCTCACGCTGCATCCCACCTGGAACATCGGCGTGCCCGGAACCAACGCCTGCAATTTGAACGGCACCGATAATGTACAGGGGCGGCTGCTCAACGGCGTCCCGGCCGGGAGCGTTTGCGGAACCGCAGCGGCGGGTTACACCGGCAGGTTCATACACAACGAGCAGGACCCAGGGTTTCGCGATCCGGCCGATTGGTTGCAAGCTGTGAAGGACACTTGGACCTCAGGACCTCCTCAGCCGCCTGAAGCGCCCACCGGGTTAACGGCGTCTCCCGGAAACGTACAAGTGAGCTTGAGTTGGAGCGCGTCCTCGGGCGCAGCCAGCTACAGCGTGAAACGTGGCGCCATGAGTGGCGGGCCTTACGCGTCCCTGGCCACGGGCGTGCCGGGGACCACTTACACGGACGCGGCCGTCGTCAACGGCACAACCTACTTCTATGTCGTGAACGCAGTCAACGCGGGCGGCGAGAGCCCGGCGTCCAATGCGGCCAGTGCAACGCCCTCCGCACCGCAGCCGCCTTCCGCGCCCACGGGATTAACCGCGTCGCCCGGCAAGAAGAAAGTGGCACTGTCCTGGTCCGGAGCCACGGGAGCCGTCAGCTACAACGTCAAACGCAGCACCACGAATGGCGGCCCGTACAGCGTGATCGCTACCGGCGTGGCTGGTACTGCATACACCAACACGGGACTGCAAACCGGCCGGACGTATTACTACGTGGTTTCCGCTGTGAATGCTAACGGAGAGAGTCCAAATTCGAATCAAGCCGCCGCCACTGCGAAGTAGCGCCAGGCAGCGTTCCGGAGAACGGGAGCGCAGCTCCAAGGTGTACACTAAAACGCACCGAAGGAAGTGTATTCATGAATAATCGATTTGTTCCCGCCGCCCTCGCCGGCGCAGTGCTTCTGTGGATCGCCATGCCGGCGCCCGCGCAGTCTCCGGCGCTGCGGGTCCTCGCCGGCAACGGCGTGAAGGCCGTTCTGGACGACGTGCGTGCGGAGGCGGAACGCGCCGTGGGCCGTCCGCTCAACATTGAGTACAGCACCTCCGCGTCGCTTAAGAAGAGAATTGCAGCGGGCGAGGCGTTTGATGTCACCATCATCGCTACCGATGCCATTGCGGACTTGACGAAACAAGGTAAGCTCACCCCAGGCGGGCATAACGTGGCGCGGGCCGGCGTTGGAATGGGTGCCCCCGCGGGTGCCCCCAAGGTGAATATCGCTACCGCCGAGGCGTTCAAGCAAGCGATGCTCAAGGCGAAGTCTGTGGCGCTCACCGTGGATGGCGCCAGCCGGGCCACGAGTGAAAAAGCGTTTGAGCGGCTGGGAATCGCGGATGCCATGCGTCCTAAGATCAAGCTGTATCCCGCCGGTCGCGCCCCCGAAGGCGTGGCGAAAGGCGAGGCTGAGTACATCCTCACGCTCATGAGCGAGATCATACCCGTGAAAGGCCTACAGTTCCTTGGGCCCCTGCCGGGAGACTTACAGAACTACACCACCATGGCCTCGGCAGTGAGCACGGGTTCAAAGAACGCCGCGGCGGGGAAGGCCCTCGTCGAATTCCTGAACCGCCCCGCGATGACGCAGACCATCAAAAAACATGGGATGGAACGGGTCGAGTAGCGCGGCGGTGCGCCCGGGCTATGGCGTTTGCGCTTAGCACGGAGAGGCACTGGAAGAGAAGAGGTGGATATCCTTTCGCTCAAAGGTACCGAATCGTCTGATGGCTCTCAACCGCCGACGACTGGGACAGCCTGGTGGCTACGGATTACACTGGCTCTCCTGAGTGGAGTGTTCTCTGGTGTCAATCCGGGCGTTTGGTGGTGGGGTGCCGACTCCCGCCGCGTTCATGGCCGCTTACGTTGTCTTTATTAGCTGGTTGAGACCAGCGATGCTACAGTCCGTAGCAATTGTATTAGCCGTAGCCATCGTATTTCTAGATGTCAATGCCCTGGCGCCGCTCTTTGAATCGGGTCCGGTTTCAGCCCGTCCTACCTACGCGGAATTCTGCGTGCCTGGCCTCGTGGAAAAAGGGCATTATGAAGCGGAAATCCGCATCAACATCCACAACCAGAGCGATGAGCCCGTCACGTTTGATCGGTGGTCTGCTCGACAAAGGTGAAAGTAAGAACCTCGCAATTCGTGGCTTGATGTCTGGCGGACTTGGTGCCGGAGAGAAGAAGTTACTCACACTGAAATACGAGAGTTTCCCTGTTCGGCAGGCCATATTTTTAGAGTTGTTCCGTGCGAACTTCGGAGATGGATTCCGCGTTCAGGGTCCTCTCAGAGTTTCCGTGCCGGGCATTCCGCGCGAGCAATGGAACAGCATAGTTGGAGTTCGCCGATGTTGGGAGATCATAGTCGAATAATTCCGCAAACAGCCTCTTGTACCCCCCTGTCCATGCCGTTTGCCCAACGTATAGTTCCGGCGAGCGGTGTAGGAACCACGATTCCGGCTCGTTGACGACAATAGCGGCTGCGGTTCCTACCGGCGGAGACCGGGTACCCCGCGCCATGGCGGATCTTGCACGATACAATTTAAGAGGGTGAGGCTTTCAGCCTCCAACTATGCAGGTTACTCTTGAAATTCCGGATGAATTGGCTGCCATTTTGAAATCGGGCGGTCACGATCTCTCTCGCGCCGCCCTGGAGGCGATCGCGGTCGAGGAGTATAGGAATGCGAAGCTGTCTGACGTCCAGTTTCGCCGTCTTCTCGGTTTAAGCCGAGTGGGGGCGGACGAACTACTTAAGGCTCATGGTGTCTGGTTGGACTACACTCTCGACGACTTCCGGCGTGAGGGCGATGCAACCCAAGGAATCGGCGAGCGCCGATGATTGTCGTTGCGGACACGTCACCTCTGAACTATCTCGTCCTCATCGGATCACTCGAGTGCTTGCCTTTGCTCTACGGCAAAGTGTACATTCCTCCCGCTTGCGCATCCGAACTTGTTGCCCCTGCCGCACCCCTTCAAGTGCGAAGTTGGTTTGAGAACTCGCCCACTTGGCTGATCGTGGCCGCCCCCAAGGACCCGAACGATCCAAGACTCTCGCATCTGGATCGCGGTGAGCGGGAAGCTTTGGCACTCGCGATGGAGCTTCACGCGTCCTTGGTCTTGATCGATGAGCGTGACGGGCGATCCGCCGCGAAAATTTGTGGACTGACCATTGCCGGTACGCTTCGCGTGCTGGCGGATGCGGCGGCGGTCGGCGCGGTCAATTTAGAGCTGGCCTTCATCCGTCTTCAATCGACCGGGTTTCGCGCGGATCCCCGATTGATTGACTTGCTACTGGTTGAATCGCGGAAACGCGTTTGACGTTTATTTCCCGGCACGCTCCACCCACTGCGCAAAATCGCTCCATGGCGTTGCGCGTCCATGAATGGGTGCGATGGTGGTGACGTCCAATCCCAGCCGCTTCACGTGGTTGTAGAAGCTCCTGTTCGCGGCGCTGGGTGTGGCGGGTAGGGACTCGCCCGGCGCGGGAGGATCGAACACGTCGGCTTCTATGGCAATCTTTTCCTGAGGCAGGTACGCCATCAGCATACCCTCCGCGTGCGCCAGCGGCTGCACGTAGCTGATATGCATGATGCGGCGGCCGTCTGTCAGCGTGAAGTTCTCCCGGATGGCTTCATACTGATAACCCTCGGCGACCTCGGTGGGCGGCCACAGGCTCATCATGTCGGGCTCCAGCGTTCGCGCGGCGTAATTGAGAACGTCGTGCGTGTAGAAGCTATAGTTCTTCACATGGGTGATGATGGTCGCGCCGATGTGCATGTACGTGCGTAACCCGCCGATGTGGTCGAAGTGCTGGTGCGTGTTCACCAGGAAGCGAATCGGCTTGTTGGGCATCAGTTTCGTGATCTCTTCGATTACCGCTAAATTGCGCTGTTCGTTGAGAGGCGCCTCCACCACGGCGATGTAATCTTTAAACTCCACGGCCACGCTGTTATGCGAAGCTCCGCCCATCAGATATACCCCGTCGGCAAGTCTTTGCGGTTCCACCCTTACCGGGAACGTAGCTTGGCGGACGGCGTCCGGTACGGGCAGGGGCTCGGGGCACACGTTTGCCTTGATGTTGGGGATGTTGCCGCCGAACCCGTTATGTCCCGCGCTGATGTTCTGCGCGCCGAAGTTATCGTCAAAGCCGTCGTGATGATGCCATGTGGTGGGGAAGCGGACGCCGTTGCCAGCGTCGACATAGCTTTCATTCGTGAACTCATGCTCATAGTTCAGGTCGCCCAGCACCGGATCGGGGACCGAAGTGTGAATACGTTGAAGCATGTTCTCTTTATTAATCGTCGCGTCCACGCGATACTTGCCGAACATGGTGATGGTGACCACGGTCACCTTCTCTGGAATCGTCGTATTTCCGTCGCGTCCGGATTCGCCGAGCTCCCATCGCCACACGGCCCGCGGATTTGCGCCCGGTAGCTTGGCGGCCTTCAGGAAGCCATGCGGGTTGATCCAGAGATCCAGTTGCCACCGTTCGGCATCATCGGGCGGAGCAGCCACGGGCCGGCCGCCGGCGCCGTCGAGGTGCCACCCGAATTTGCCGTTGACCGCGAAAGTCTGGTGCGGATTGCGCTGGAGCGGCGTACCGTCTTTCCAGCCGGAACCGTATTTCCAGGATGCCGGGTTGAGTCCGGGCTTGCGGTCGAACTCTTCCTTCATCGTTTGGTTTTCCCAGTTCATCACGCGGGTGTAGTTGGCCAGCGAATCGATGCGCGGCCAATCCACATTCACGCCGGATTCGCGCTGCTGCCCGACGGCCCCCGCGTAGCCCGTGCCAGCGATGGTGACGCAGCGCAGGTTGTCCGTGCCGATGGCCTTCGCCGCGGCTTGCAATACCGGCTGGGGATCGACGTACCCAGGAGCGAATTGCGCGGTTGCGAGGGTGGCTGTGAGGGCTGCGGCGATCATCACGGCCGCTGCGCGGTGGACCAGTAGTTGGCGAATCATATTACCTCCCGTGGGTTTTATGATGGTACACCCGCAACAGGCCGCACTGCCATCGGTATGGGTAGTGTGGTGTGGTGTTGTTTAGTGCTGTGTCGCCTGATGTAATGCGGCAAATGCTCATCCCCCCGTGCTATTCTGGTATTCACCGACAGAAAGCGGGGACGTAGTTCAGTTGGTTAGAACGCCGGCCTGTCACGTCGGAGGTCGCGGGTTCGAACCCCGTCGTCCCCGCCAATCCCTGCAAGGCCTTCCAACTGTTTCTTCCCGCCCTTCTCTCGCCCAGCGCGTGGAGATGTGCGCATCGCGCCCCCACCGTTCTAACATCGGAGGATGAACCAGCCCACCTTCGATCCAGGCCTCACTCAGCAATACACCGGAGTCCTGCGGCGCACGCTCAATAAAGACGGCAGCTTCAATGTCGTTCGGCGGGGCGGTAGCTGGCGCGATTTCCATCCCTACCTGGCTCTGCTCAACATGACCTGGGGGCGGTTCCTGGCGATCGTCCTGACCGGTTACGTGCTGCTGACAACGCTGTTCGGCGCCGCGTACTTCGTGCTGGGGCCGGGGCAATTACAAGGCGCGGACGCACCCACCGAATGGGGGCGCTTCCTGAACGATTTCTTCTTCAGCTCCCACACGCTGACCACGGTCGGCTACGGTAACATCGCTCCGAAATCTACGGCGGCCAACGCGCTGACGGCGCTGGAGGCTATCACGGGCATCATGGGAATCGCGCTGGGCACGGGATTGCTCTTCGGGCGCTTCTCACGCCCCTCGGCGCGCATTTCCTTCGGCGAGCGCCTGCTGGTGGCCCCTTATGCGGGCGGTTCCAGCCTACAGGTGCGGCTGGTAAACATGCGGCCCAACATACTCATGGAATTGGAGGCCAGTATGATCCTGATGACGGTGGAGGGCCCGCCCGGAGCGCAGAGAAGGCGGTTCCAACAACTGAAACTGGAGCGCCAAAACATTTATTTCCTGCCTTTGACATGGACCCTGGTGCATCCCATCGACGAGTCAAGTCCCGTATTCGGTAAGTCGGCGGATGACCTCCAACGGATCCAGGCCGAGATCGTGACGCTCATCAAGGGTTTCGACGACACGTTCAGCCAGATCGTGCATGCGCGCTATTCCTACCGCTATGACGAAATGGTCTGGGACGCCGCGTTCCAGCCGGCCTTTGAGATCGACCCAGGCGGCAATCTGGTGCTGGACGTAAACCGCGTAAGCAGCAACGTAAGGCGAACGGAAGTGGCTTGAGAAGCAGCGCGCGGCACTCTTCATGGTGAGCCAGGTTCATCCAGCAGAATGTCGCACTCCACATCCCAAAGACCCGCAAAGCCGCTCAAGAGCAAGCGGCGGCGTACTAATGCCGGAAGTGCCGCACGCCGGTAAACACCATAGCCAGGCCCAGGCGGTCTGCGGCGGCAATGGCTTCGGCGTCTTTCACGGATCCGCCCGGTTGAATCACGGCCGTTATGCCGTGCCGGGCGGCTTCTTCAATGCCATCCGGAAACGGGAAGAACGCGTCGGAAGCCAGCACGGAGCCGTGCAGCGGGAGCACCGCTTTCATGGCGCCCACTTTCACGGAATCGACGCGGCTCATCTGTCCCGCGCCCGCTGAGATCAACTGCCCCGCTCTTGCGTAGACGATGGCGTTGCTCTTGACGTGCTTGCAGACTTTCCAGGCGAATTCGAGCGCGCTCCATTCCTCTTTCGTGGGTACGCGTCTGGTTTTCACCTGGGCCTCCGCGCGCGATAAACGATACGCGTCTGGCGTCTGCGCCAAGTATCCTCCGCTGATGGATTTCACAACCAATCCGGTGGGCGCGGCGCGCACTTGTAGCAGGCGGAGGTTCTTTTTTTCGCGGAGGAGGGTCACGGCTTCTTCGCTATATCCCGGCGCGGCAATGGCTTCGATGAACGTTTTCGCGATTTCGGCAGCAGTCTCTGCGTCCAGCACGCGATTAAAGGCCAGCACGCCGCCGAAAGCCGAAACGGGGTCGGCTTCAAACGCGCTGCGGTAGCTTTCGGCCAGCGACGGGCCCTCGGCGCAGCCACATGGGTTGGTGTGCTTGATGATGGCGGAGGCGGGCGCATCGAACTCCGCGATCAACTGCCAGGCCGCATCCAGATCCACCAGATTGTTGTAGGAAAGCTCTTTGCCATGAAGCTGCTTTGCTCCGGCGATTCCCGTTGCCTCACTGGCGTACACAGCGGCCGACTGATGCGGATTTTCGCCGTACCGCAAGGAAAGCGCGCGCGCGGCGCGGATATCGAGCGTCGCAGGAAGCTCGTCGCCGGTCGGTGGAATCTCCGCCAAACGGTTGGTCACGGCGCGATCATACGCCGCTGTGGTGGCGAAGGCTTGTTTGGCCAGCCGCCACTGCGTGGCCCCTGTGAGCTCACCTCCGCCGGACAGAAGTTCTTCCACGATGGCAGCGTAATCGGACGGTGAAGTGATCACCGCGACATCCTGCCAGTTCTTGGCCGCTGCGCGAATCATGGTGGGGCCGCCGATATCGATGTTTTCGATGAGCTCTTCGAGTGGCGCGTCTTTCTTCGCCGCCACCTTTTCGAAGTCGTACAGGTTGACGCACACCAGATCAATGGGGGGGATGCCGTGCTCGGCGATCGCGCGCATATGATCGGGCTTGGACCGCATCGCCAGCACGCCGCCCGCGATGCGCGGATGGATCGTCTTCACGCGGCCATCCAGCATTTCCGGAAACCCGGTGACCTCGGCGACCTCACGCAACGGCGCGATCCCGGCGTCCTTCAAGACCCGGTAAGTGCCTCCCGTGGAAATAATCTCAATGCCTAAAGCGGAAAGGGAGCGGGCGAAATCGACCACTCCAGTCTTATCGGTCACGCTGATCAGCGCGCGTTGCATGCGGGACATGAACTATTCATTGTGGCATGTCGCGCGAACCTCAAACCCGCCTACCGGAAGTGAAACCGGATCGCGGCGCCGCCTACGCCTTCGCCCTATATCTCACATCGCCGCCTGCCCGGGACGGTGGTGTACGCTGGTGATTTAATGCGACTGGTTACGTTTCAAATTCCGGGCCGTCCGGCGGAGGCGGGCATCGTCGCCGGAAACGAAGTGATCGGATTGGGCCGGGACATGCTCTCCGTGCTGGCTTCCGGGGGAGTTCCTGCCGCTGCGGGAGGCCACTCGCATCCGCTCTCCAAGGTAAGACTGCTTGCTCCAGTACCCCGCCCGCCGAAGTTTATCTGCATAGGCCTCAATTACCGTGATCATGCGAAGGAAGCCGGCTTGGAAATTCCCAGCGTCCCGGCGGTCTTCAGCAAATTTTCGAACGTTGTCATCGGGCCGGGCGATCCCATTGTATTGCCGAAAGTTTCCACGCGTCCGGACTACGAAGCCGAATTCGCGTTCGTCATCGGCAAGGGTGGGCGCGCGATTCCGGCATCCCGCGCCATGGAGCACGTCTTTGGCTACACCATCGTGAACGACGTCAGTGCGCGCGATTACCAGATGGCGACATCGCAGTGGTTGATGGGCAAGACGTTCGATACATTCGCACCCATGGGTCCGTGGCTGGTGACGCGCGATGAAATCGCCGATCCGCGGACGCTCGATATCACACTCGAAATCGGCGGCGACATTTTACAACATTCCAACACGCGCGAGATGATCTTCGGCGTGGCGGATCTGGTGCAATTCATTTCGTCGGTGGTGACGCTGGAGCCGGGCGACATCGTGGCTACCGGAACGCCGGCCGGCGTCGGCTTCGCGCGGAAGCCACCACGATATTTGAGGGCCGGGGATGAAGTGGTGATCCGGATTCAGGGACTGGGAGAGCTGCGGAACCCGGTGGTCGCCGAGGCGTAGCGCGCATTTCTCACTAAATCGATGGAATCGTTATTACAAGACGTGCGTTTTGGCATTCGAATTGTATTGCGATCTCCATTAATGTCGTGCTGGGTCGTGCTGGCGCTCGCCCTCGGCATCGGAGCGAACGCGGCGATGTTCAGCGTGGTGGATGCCCTGTTGCTCCGCCCCGTCAGCTACTCCGACCCCGAGAGCGTGGTGCTGCTGTGGGAGAGAGATGCGCAAGGAGTGCTCAACAACGCTTCGGCTGCGAATTTTCTGGATTGGCGCGCGCGCACGAAGTCCTTTTCCGATATTGCCGGTTGGGCATCCGCATCGTTCGTGCTGACAGGCGCCGCAGCGGACGGAGGCAGCGCTGTTCAAATGAGAGGCGGCATGGTAACCGCGAATTTCTTCCGGACTCTGGGCGTTCAGCCCGTGCTCGGGAGAACGTTTCTTCCGCACGAAGACGGCATCGCGACTCCCGGGGCTGCGGCGCGCGTCGCAGTGATCGGCTATCCACTGTGGCAGGAGAGTTTCGGCGGTCGCGCCGACGTCTTATCGCGAACCATCGAATTGAACTCGATTCCCCACCGCATTATCGGCGTGATGCCGCCGGGGTTCCGCTTTTTTCCGGAGCGCCACATCTGGGTTCCAGCGTCGCTCAATTCCGCCGATCGCGACTACCGGTATCTGCTGACGCTGGCCCGCCGCACTGTCAGCCGCGAAAGAGCGGCGGCCGAAATGGCCGCGCTGGCCGGCGCGCTAGCCCAGGAGTATCCGGACAGTAACAAGGGCTGGAGCGTTCAAGCGCAGGACGTCTTGGAGTGGTTACTGGACCGGACCTTCCGCCTGCGCCTGCTGTTACTATTTGCCGCCGTCGGGCTAGTGCTGTTGATCACGTGCACGAACGTCGCCGGACTTCTGCTGACACGTTCGGTGGCGCGTGGCCGGGAGATGGCGGTGCGCGCGGCGCTGGGCGCGGGCCGCGCGCGGCTGATACGGCAGGTTCTCACCGAGAACATTGTGCTGGCGCTGACCGGCGGGGCGCTTGGATTGGCGGTTGCGTGGGCATTGATTCGCGCCGTCCCCTCCGTGCTGCCGGCTTCCACCGTGGCCTCGGCGTTGCCGGTCCAGTTGAACGCGGCAGTCATCGAGTTTTCGATCCTTGTGACCGTTGGCGCGGGCCTTGTCTTCGGCATGGCTCCGGCGCTCTCCGCCATGCGCGTGGATCTGCAAAGCACGCTTCGCGAAGGGAGCCGGGGCGCCACGCCGGGGCGGCGCCGGCAGCAGTTCCGGCATGCCACGGTTGCGCTGCAGGTGGCGCTGGCGCTGATGTTGCTGGCCAGCGCGGCGCTGATGAGCGAGAGTCTGGCGAATCTGACCGCGCGTGATCCAGGTTTGAATCCCAGCAATGTGCTGACCGCTCGGATGTTCTTGCCGGAGGCGCGGTACGGCCCGGCGCGCGCGTTGGCGCTCTATCGCGAAGCCGTACGGCGCATTCAAGGGCTGCCGGGTGTGGTTCGCGCGACCGCTGGTAGCGATCTGCCGCTGCGCACTTTGACGATGAACGTGCCGTTCGATCTGGAAACGTCGCCTCCGCGGCCGGATGCGGAAAAGCCGGGCGTCGGTTACGTGAGTGTCATGCCCGGATATTTCGAGACGCTCGGCATTTCCGTGAAGACCGGCCGCGCGTTCGATGAGACCGATCGCGAATCGGCTGCGCCGGTGCTGATCGTGAATGAAGCATTTGCCGCACGGTATTTCCCGGGGGTAGATCCAACAGGTAAGCGCCTGCTGTTGAGCCGTCCGATTCTGGCCAAGGACGGCTTCGAGAAGTCCATGCGCGCCCAGGTGATCGGCGTCGTGGGCAACGTTCGCACGGGACGCGGCGTCATGGGGCCCGAGCCAATCATCTATGCTCCCCAGGCGCAGAACGTGTGGTCTGGTGTCACCTGGTTGGCCGTCCGAACCGCCGCCGATCCCGGACTGGCGGCGTCGGGAGTGCGCGCGGAACTGGCGCAGCTTGGCGCGGGCGCGCCTCCGGCGCAAATCGACACGCTCGAACAGGCCTTCGCTAATCAATTAACCGAACCGCGGTTTCAAGCGCAGGTCATGGGTGGCTTCGCGGCGCTAGCGCTGATCCTGGCGGTGATCGGCATCTACGGCGTGAACGCATACGCGGTGGCCCAGCGGCGGCATGAAATCGGCGTCCGGATGGCGCTGGGTGCAAGCCCCGGCGCCGTGCTGCGGCAAGTGATGCTCAGCGGAATGCGTGTGACGAGTATCGGCATCGCCGCGGGTCTGGCAGGCGCCGTCGCCGTCGCCTCCCTCTTGCGCAATGTACTGGTGGGCGTCAGCGCCACGGACCCGGTGACTCTGGCCGCCGTGGCGGTGATGCTAGCCCTGGTAGCGGCGCTTGCGTGCTACCTTCCGGCGCGTCACGCGGCGCGGATCCACCCGGGGGTGTGTTTACGCGAAGAATGACTTTCAGCGCTAGATTAAGGACGGCGCGCAAGTAAACGGCGCTCATTCACGCGCCGTCTAGCCCAAGTTCGTCACGAAACAGGCGAAACCGACGTAAGTCATTGAGAATCGGTTCAGGCGATCGCCGAGTCTACACTACATTTGCGATTGAACTGGAGATGTTCGGGCAGGCGGATGCCGAGTTGCTGGAGCAGGGACCGCTGCTC